>JAJBSY010000067.1 GCA_020861205.1 Deltaproteobacteria bacterium
GAATGTAATAATTGTCATGATGAGTATCATCATTAATGATTTTATTCTTAGTTACATCTGGCATATCAATTATATATTTATATATTTCTAAGTTTACCGTTCCAAAGAAGTGTGGAACACGTACTTCCCAAAAAACAGTATCATATAGAAATACACCTTTATATAAGGAGCCAATACTCAAAGATCTAGGGTTTGTGTTCTCCTTGAACCAAGAAATTATTTTTTTTGCTTCTGGAGAATTTAGTGCGGTAGATTTAATATTGAACTCTGTCTGAAAATAATCAATCGCTTTCATTGGTCTAGACTTGATGGGGATTTCCTCTCGTTGCATCCTATCATTAATTCTTTCTAGCCAAGCATCACTTGGAATAGTCATTTGTCCCTCCAATCCGAGTTCTACACTGGAGCAAGAATGCGATAAATCGTTTGTCTGCTTATGCCATATTCCTTGGCAAGCGCCTGTTTGTTCTCGTGGTTAGCGGCTCTTTGCTTGATAGCCTCTTCCTGCTCCGGCGTAAGCACTTTAGACCTTCCTAGCCGCCTTCCTTCTTTCTTGGCAAGGGCTATGCCCTCTCGTTGGCGTTCCCTAATTAAAGACCGCTCGAATTGGGCGAACGCTCCCAGCATTTGGAACATAAGCGTTTGCATGGGGTTGTTTTCTCCGGCTTGGAAGGTCAGGTTTTCCTTGAGGAAGCGGACGGATACGCCTCTGCCCGTCAGTTCCCGAACGAGGCGTTGCAGGTCTTCCAGATTTCGGGCGAGGCGGTCTATGCTGTGAACGGTAAGGGTATCGCCTTCCCGCAGGTATTCGAGGCAGGCTTGTAGTTGCGGGCGTTTAGTGTCCTTTGCACTGGCTTTGTCCTCAAACACCCGGTCAAGGGTGATGCCGCACAGTTGCCGTTCCGTGTTCTGGTCAAGGGAGCTTACCCGGATATAGCCGATTTGTGCGCTCATGTTCGCCTCCATAGGTTGAATCATTTCGTAACAAAATATCTATGGAGTTTTGAGAATAGTGTCAAGAAAATAATATTGCCATGTTTTGTTACACTCGAAAGCCTTGAATGGTCATGTGGCAAAGATTGTCACGAAAGGTGTACCTTTTGAGACGCATTCGCCCTAGTTGCTGGCGCATGCAAGCGGAGGCGCTCCGTAACTATTACGTAAAGCTTAACGAACACGAGACAGCATCCCCCCGTATGGGGGAAATGTCACCAACGATAGAATGTAGGTGGGCGCTCGTAAATTTCCGGTAAAAACAAACTGTGGCTGCCGGAAGAGGCTCATTACCCCACGGTTCTGGTGTAAACCAATTCCATTTCAGAGAGAAAGCTCGCTATCCTCTCAAGGGTATCCAGCGATTCACGGATATGTCCGCCCAATGTTTGCAGGAAATACTCCGGTAAGTCTTGGGCCATATCGATCTGCTCCATGAGCGTAATTGTGACGGAAAGACGGTCAATGACCTGCATCATAAGGTTAAAAGAATCTTCGGATTGATACTGTTTAAGGTATTCCGACTCGTCTTTCAGGGCATTGGGGGATACGCGATATATGCGGGTCTGGCCTGCCTCGTCCTCTCTGGAGGACTCTTGCACAGGTTCCCCAATGGGTGTGGGTTGCCTATCGGCCGGAACGAAGGGTTGGATGGCATCAAGGGCCGCTTGCAAGCTGGCGGCGAGTGCGGGCAGGTCGAGGTTTTGCGGAATACCTGAAAGGTTGTGAGGAAGAGTGGACATGGCATGCTCTCCGGGGTTGCCGATTGGCAACTGCCGGATGAACAATTGCCGGGAGCTCTAAGCCGCCCTAGGACGGTGGCCGTATTCCCCGTTGCCGGGTATTGTATTCCGAACCACTCCCGACAGGGTATGCAGTAAGACGGTTGCTACAGCTCTCACTGTGACAACCCCACGCATGTCGGCGGTGGTTCCGCCTAGGGATAAAGGTGCTTAGAACACCTGTTAATAGACTATGATAGCTAGCCATTCTGGTCAAGAAAACAATAGATGCGACCAACAAGCCCTCAGGATGGCGTATGCGGGGCGTTTTTTATGCGGACGGCTTATGGGTCGGATTTTATTTTTTAAGGCTTGTAAAGGTTTGTGTAGCGGAGGTGCGGATGGGCAGGGTTAGGGGGGCACTGAACAGTGAGGCTTTGTCTCTTCTCTGAACACCGGAGCTTGGGGTGGGATGGGGATAGGTAGGAAGTACGGCCATTATGATTATGGCAGTTAGGCCATGCTCTGAACCGCCTCTCGTCACTCCTGACACCACTTAAGGTTACTTAAGGTATCTTAAGGGTTCCTTCCCTCTGTGTTCCCTTTTAAGTGGGCTTTAATTGTAAACATATGTTATATTTAAATAATATTACCAACCCTAAGTGTACTTAAGTAGACTTAAGGGGGCTTTCTCTATGCTGTTCCTCTTAAGTGAGCTCTAATTTAACATGCCGTCATAATTAATTTAATGTCTTCCCTGCCCATACGCTTTGCTTCAAGCCGTCGATGTCGAGGAGAGGCCGCACGTACTCTGAAAAGGGGGCGGTGATACTGCTATAAAGGACGTGCGGCAGAGTGCCTTTTGCATATATGTCAAAGGTAATGCTGCCCTGCTTATGCCCCAGATAGCTGATGGCGGCGGTTTCTTGAATGTCTTGTTGTTGCATGCACCAATCAGATATAGTGTGTCGGAAGCTGTGGAACACCTTCTTACCTTCGCCATATTCGCCACTGACGATGCCAACACGCTCGCGATATTGCCCGTACCAGTGGGAAAGTTTATGGCCGTATTTATTTGAGCTTGCTGTTTTCTTCAGTTCTGGGAACAGGCGCCCATTATCTTCCGGTGCGTAATTTCTCCGCTGTGCCTCGTCGGCCTCCTGAAAAATTCGGGCAACATAGCCTAAAAAGTTTAGATCATCGACCAAGATGGAAGAGAGCGGAACATAGCGCCGTGATGGTTTATTCTTTAGGCGTTGGTATCCTTTGCTGTCATTTATGAAGATGCACGGGGTTTCTTCCGCCTGTTTTGCCTCGTCTAAAACGGCTCTTACATCCGGCATTGGCTGGCCCAAAGTGAATAAGCGCCTTCTGTTGCGTTTTTTGTCTACCAATACAATATCGTCAAGGTGGAGTTGTGAAAGTTCTTCAAGCCGAGCGCCAGTGAACAGGCCAAGTAGGGGAACCCAGTAACGAGAAGCCTTGCCGCCTGAATCCGGCACCATAATCTTTGCAGCCTGACGCATGCCCGCTGTAAGAAAAGAGGCCGGGGTGAACAGCTTACGGATGTCTTCCGCAGTGTAGGGGTCGCGCTCTTCCTCCTCCGTTCTTTCCGGTTTTTCAACATTCAGGTTGTTGGCTATGGCCGAATTGAAGTGATACTCGTTTGTTCCGGCCCATTTCAAAAAAGCAATAACCGGCTGGCAATATGTAATAATGGTTTGGCGGTCGATTCTGTCTTCCTCCGGTATGCGCCCGGCTTCCGCCTCTTCAAGTAAAAGAGGCAAGGGGATATCCCGATATTGGCGCTTTTTTCTGCGGTTTGCGGGAAATCCGAATAATACTTTCCTGTACGCCTGCAAGTGTTGAGCACCTATCATGTTAACCGGGAGCGCATCTTCCGGGTCTATGACCGCTTGGAACAGCGCGAATTTACTTTCAGTCCTTCGCCTTGAAAGGTCATCCCGTTTTTTCTCGCGTGTTCGCTGGTCTAAATATTGGATTATCGCTTCGGATAATTTGGGTGATGGCTTTACTGCCGGAGTGGGCTTTGAGGCGTTTTCCCGCCGCTGTTGAGACTTATCCCGGCGCTTCTCTTTTCGCGCTTCCTGACGCCTTTCTAGCGCTTCTATGGCGGTATCGTGAGCAGCATATTCGCCTTGAGCGGTTTGCTCCGCCGCCTCGTAAAATGTGACCTGTGCCTTGAGCAATTCTTGGCAGGTTTTAAGGTAAGCGGGTGAGGCTTGAGGCGGTGTATGCTGAAACGCTTTACAGCTTTCCGTTTCCGGGTCGCAATCTATACCGTGGACGGCAAGCTGCTTGTCCGCCTCTTGCGCCATGCGGCCAACGCTCCGAGCCTTAAGGTCGGATAGGTAAATATTCTTGAGGTTGGCTGCGGTGGTAGCATCCGCCCCGGCGCGATATTCAAGGTCTTTTATTGTCGGGGTTGCCTGGTTACGGATATGGGCGGTCTGCAAGGCAAAAAGGTCGGAACCTTTGAGGGCAGCGAGAAGCCATGTATCCGCAATAGCGCGTATTTCCTCGTCGGTAAGGCTGCTTAAGGCGCGGCCTTGAAATTCACTTGTGTACCCATTGGAAGAGCTTGAGTTATCTTGTGTCACAGGGCTTTTTCTCTGGCTGATATTAATGGGCGTGTACCCCATAAGGCCATATTCATTGCCCGATATGGCATCATGGGTCAAGCCGCCCGCCCTCCGTTCAAGGGCTTGGCGAGCAAAGGAAAAGACCTCAAAAGCCGCCGCTGCAAGCCGGAACGCCCTGCGCTTGGCTTCGGCAGCATAACAGCGCCCGATGCTGCGGCGGTATTCGGTTTTGCCAAGGCAGGTTTGCAGGTCGGCAGGGATACGGATACGGAAGATTAGGGAGTTGCGGTGGCGGGAAAGATAGGGCGAGTGCGCTGACGATGGCCGGGAAGCGGAAACAAGCATGGTCTGCCTCTCAAGAAACCCGCCTGTTGGCTTGTGGACACGTTTTGTGTATCCACACGATTTCTTGAGGGACAGACCATGAAAATCAGGGTAAGTGCCTGATACTATTCATCTGGTCGGGATGAGAGGATTTGAACCTCCGGCCCCTGCGTCCCGAACGCAGTGCTCTACCAGACTGAGCCACATCCCGATATGGTCGGCGCGGTAAAAACCCGAATCCCTGCCGCATCGAGGGATTCACTTACGCGAAGTCGAGGTTCTTGGCAAGCGGCAAGTTGCGAGAAATGAATAAAAAAGGCTATTCCTTTGGTTTTTCTTTTGGTATGCTATCGCCGTAATTGGTTTGTTTTTTTATGCTGTTGCAGGGGGAGTGGCCGCAGAAAAAGAACGTTCTGTTTCTTTCCCTTTATGATATGGTAACGTAGTGCCCCGTGTTGTCGCCCGAGCTCTTGTTGAAAGCACCCCCTGAAACATCATGGAACGGGCCCCGACCTTGATTTTACGAACGGAGCGTATTCGTGATACGAGTTCTCATAGTTGACGATTCAGCTTTTATGCGTAAAGCGATCGAAATCATACTGACGAAAGATCCGGACATCAAGGTCGTCGGCCATGCCGGGGACGGCATGGAAGCGCTTGATGCGATCGAAAAGCTGGATCCCGACGTCGTCACCATGGATGTCGAAATGCCGCGCATGGACGGCATAACCGCGGTGCGCGAGATAATGGCGCGCAAGCCGAAGCCTGTGCTCATGATCAGCTCCGTGACGACGGAAGGGGCGGAAACGACGTTGCGCGCTCTGGACGCCGGGGCCATGGACTTTATCTCCAAGCCGGCTTCCCGGGTTTCGCTGGATATCGTCCAACTGGAGCAGGAGATCCGGGACAAGGTAAAGGCGGTTTCAAAGCGGCGACCGCCATTCCGGCCCAAGCCGCGCCCTCTGGCATCCCCGGGCGCCGCGCGGCCCGAGGTCGACCCCGGTGCCCGCTTTGGCCTCACTTCCCGACCCTCGGCGGTAGCCGCCCTGCCGGGCGTGAAGACCCCGACCATGGTCGTGCAGAAACCCGCCGGACGGGCGGTCCGTGACCTTGTCAGCATAGGCGTTTCCACCGGCGGGCCTCCGGCCGTGCAAAAAGTTCTTTCCTCCTTGCCGGCGGATTTTCCGGTGCCCATCCTTATCGCGCAGCATATGCCGGCCGCCTTTACGCCGCCTTTTGCCAACAGGCTCAACAATGCTTGTGAAATTACCGTCAAAGAGGCGGTTTCCGGCGAAAAATTGCAACCCGGGGTGGCGTATATCGCGCCGGGCGGCCGCCATATTTATCTGGAAGCCAAACTCAGCAACATGAGCGTGATCGTGACGGACGACCCCAAGGAAGCGCTCTATAAACCTTCGGCCAACGTGTTGCACAAGTCAGTGGGCAACGCGCTGGGCAGGCGCGCCCTGGGCGTGCAACTGACCGGCATGGGGAGCGACGGTCTTGAAGGAATACGGGTTTTGAAAGAAAGGGGCGGCCGGGCCCTGGCCCAAAGCGACGCCACATGCGTCGTGTACGGTATGCCCAAGGCCATCGTGGATGCCGGTCTTGCCGACGATATCGTCGATATCGACGATATGGCGCTGGCCATCATGAGCAGCCTTTATAAATGATAACCCAGGCGGGGAAGCACGATGCCCGAACAAAGCATTATCGATTTGTTGCAGAGCGATGAAAGCGAGGATATCCGGGAGGGGGCGTACCTTGCCGGCAAGGAGGCGTTGCAGGAGGCCATCCCGTATCTTGTGAACCATATCCAGAATCCCGATATCGGCGTGCAGGAAGCGGCTGACAGGGCGCTCAGGAGAATCGGCGGCCCCAACGTCGTGACCGGGACGATTCCCTTGCTTCGTTCCGAAGACGCGCCGGTGCGGAATATCGCCATGGATCTGCTGCGTGAAGTCGGGGCGGAGAATATCGAACCGCTGTTCCAGCTCCTGCACGACAATGACCCGGATATGCGCATTTTCGCTTCGGATATCCTGGGTTCCTCGGGCAGCGTTCTTGCGGTTCCTCCCCTTTGCGCCGCGCTTTTGCGCGATCCTGAAGTCAACGTGCGGTACCAGGCCGCGGTGAGTTTGGGCAGCCTTGGTTTTCAGGAAGCCGCGCCGAGTCTGAACAAAGCCCTCGAGGATGACGAGTGGGTCCAGTTTTCGGTCGTCGAAGCGCTGATAAAGCTGCGGGCGGAGTCATCCATCGGCGCGCTTGTCAAGGCTCTGGACACCAGTTCCGACCTGGTCGCTTCCATCATCATCGACGCCCTTGGCGAAATGGGGAATATCAAGGCCGTGCCGCTGTTGCTCCGGCGTCTTGAAGCGACGACCGGCCCCCTGCGCAACAAGATCGTCACCTCCATCGTGAAGATTCTGGGCGAAAAGTCGTTGAGTCTTCTGGGGGCAAAGGAGCGGGAGAACCTCCATGATTACATGCTCGTCGCCATCAAGGATGAGGACGAGGACGTACAGGATTTCATGGTGCGGGGACTCGCGAGCGTCGGGAGCGAAAAAGCCTCCGAAGCCATCGGGGCCCTGGCCGGGCAGCTTGATCCCGATAGGGATCATGAGCGTATAGTTTTGAT
>JAJBSY010000457.1 GCA_020861205.1 Deltaproteobacteria bacterium
ACTCCGGAGTGCTCGTTGCCCAGAATGATGGCCACGGGCCCGCTCAGGTCGTATTCACCGACGGGTTTCGCGCCGGGCGAGCAACTTGTCGCATAGATTTTCATATCCTTGGCGCGCAATGCGGCCATGAGGCTCTCGGGCGTCGAATGCCGCACGCTCGCCACCCACTTGCGGGCGGACGCCGAACTTTTCTCGCCAAGATGCGGAAAAGCCGTCCGGGTATAATACTGATGCACCACGGGCACGCCGAAAGCATCACAACTGCGGTAAATGGCGGAAACGTTGTGAGGGTCGTGGATATTGGCCATAACGAGAGCCAGGTCGTGTTGCCGGTAGCCGAGAACGCGACGTATTTTGGCCTCGCGTTCCGGGGTGCGTGGTTTTGTCATAGAGACCGTCCGTCCAAAAAGTGAAAATTTTCGCTACCCAACGCCCTGAAGCCGGAAATACAACTGCGGGGCTGTATTTGCTTGATAAATACAGAAAATGCGTATACAGAAAATAACGATTTTAGGCAAATAACCGTGTTGCCGGGCGGGCCCGGCGACGCATCATTAAGGAGGCGGCTCCATGGCCCTTATTCGTTCGAAGGTTACCGCGCTAAGTATCGCCACCTTGGCGGTTCTGTTTGTACTGGCTCCGGATTACGCCATGGCGGCGGGCTTGCACGGGTCTGATCTGTCCGTGATCTGGGTGATCCCGTTTATCTGTATGCTGCTCTCCATCGCCATATTCCCGCTGGTCGCCGGCGAATTCTGGCATCACCATTTCGGGAAGATCGCCGCGGGCTGGGGCATGGCGTTCCTCATCCCCTGCGCCATCGTTTTCGGTCTGGGAACCGCCTTCGAACAGTTCGCGCACGCCATGGTCGACGAATACATTCCTTTCATCATCCTCCTCTTCTCGCTCTTCACCGTCGCCGGGGGCATCCGTTTGAAAGGCTCCCTCGTGGGAACCCCGGTGGTGAACACGGGCATCCTGCTGATCGGCACCATCCTGGCGAGCTGGATGGGCACCACCGGCGCGGCCATGCTGCTCATCCGGCCCCTATTGCGCGCGAACGCGCACCGCAAATACCGGGTGCATTCCGTGGTTTTCTTCATCTTCCTGGTGGCGAACATCGGCGGCTCGCTGACCCCGCTGGGCGATCCTCCCCTGTTCCTGGGCTTCCTGAAAGGCGTCGAATTCTTCTGGACTCTGGAGCACCTCCTCGTGCCCATGGCGTTCGTTGCGGCCGTTCTCCTTTGCCTCTATTTCACGATCGATACCTGCCTTTTCAACAAAGAGGGCAAACCCGTCCCGCCCGACTCCGGCGAAGGCCCCCTGATGCTGGAAGGCAAGGTGAATTTCCTTCTGCTCGGCGGCGTTATTTGCTCCGTCCTCATGAGCGGCATGTGGAATCCGGGTATCGAAATCCCCGTTTTCGGGCATGTTCACTACCAACTCCAGAATCTTTCCCGCGACATCCTGCTGCTTGTCATCGCCGCGATCTCCTGGAAGGTGACCCGGCAAGAATCCCGTAAAGCCAACGGGTTTAACTGGTTCCCCATCATCGAGGTGGCGAAGCTCTTCTTCGGTATCTTCATCAGCATGATCCCGGCCATCGCCATCCTCCGCGCCGGTACCGACGGCGCCCTCGCCAGCGTCATCAACCTTGTCTCGACCGCCGACGGCCAGCCGATCAACACCATGTACTTCTGGCTGACCGGCGCGCTCTCCAGCTTCCTGGACAACGCACCGACCTATCTTGTTTTCTTCAATACCGCCGGCGGCGAAGCCTCGGCCATGATGGGCCCGCTGGCCCACACCCTGATGGCTATTTCGGCGGGGGCGGTCTTCATGGGCGCCAACACGTATATCGGCAACGCGCCCAACTTCATGGTCCGGTCCATCGCGGAAGACCAGGGCGTGCCCATGCCCAGCTTCTTCGGGTACATGCTGTGGTCCGTGGGCATCCTCATCCCGACGTTCATCCTGTTCACCATTCTGTTCATTTGACCCCGGACTCATCAACCGGGAAAAAAGCCCCCCTTCCGGATCGGAAGGGGGGCTTTTTAAAGAAAGAACAGCGGATCCCTTGCATTTTTGCGATACCGCTATATGGTATTGGCAAGGAGCTTCCCGTATGACCATTTTTACCATTCTCATCACGGCAACGACCGCGACCGTGCTCGGGGTCATAACCGTGTCGGCGCGGGTCCGCCAGGCGGCCGGAACGGCAAGCCGCAAGTAGCGGCCATCCTACCGTTGCGCGGCCAGAAAAAATGCCGCCGGATCCGGCGGGAGCCGGAGATTCTCCGCGCCAACGGCTGCAAACGAAAAATCCTTTATCGCTTCCCGCGCCCGCAAGGGCGCGAATTCTTTTCGCATTCCCGAGGCGGCCGCAAGCCAGCCCAGAATTGTCTCCGGCCATACCCCCGCATCTCGGAGGGAAGCCAGCGTCAGCGAGGCGTGCCGTTTGGCGAGCCGCGCGCCGGTTTCGTCCGTGACCAACGGCAGATGGGCATACCGTGGCGGGGTAACGCCGAAGAGCGAATACAGGTACAGCTGGCGCGGTGTGCTGACCTGTATGTCCTTTCCCCGTACCACCGTGGTGACGCCCATGGTGATATCATCCACGACCACCGCCAACTGGTAGGCAAAGACCCCGTCCGACCGGCGCAGCGCGAAATCGCCGCCGCATTGTTCCAGGGTCATCTCCCGATCCCCCATGAGCGCATCCGTAAACCGCCAGGGAGTCTTTTCCGGGCACAGAAGGCGCAAAGAGTGGCTTCTCCCGGCCGCCTCAAGCCGCTTTTTTTCCGCATCGGTCAGCCGCCGGCATGTACCGGGGTATGGCGCTCCCGCATCGTCCACGTGAGGCGCTCCCGCGATATCGCGCAGTTCCTTCCTGGTGCAGTAGCAGGGGTACACAAGTCCCCTGGCCCGCAAAAAGTTCAGAGCGTCCCGATACCGCGCCGCCCTCCGGCTTTGCAAAAAGATGTCCGGGTTCTCCTTGCCGTTGCCCGCGCCCGGGCCGTAATCCCAGTCCAGACCCAGCCAGGCGAGGTCGCGCGCAACCGCCTCGGCATACTCCGGACGCGCGCGGGCGGGATCGATATCCTCAAAGCGCAGCACGCATTCGCCGCCGCGCGAGCGGGCGTCAAGCCACGCCATCCAGAAAGCCCACGCGTTCCCGAGATGCAAAAAACCCGTGGGGCTCGGCGCCAGACGGCCTCTCGCGCGGCCCGGCGCCGCCGGAATATCCTCGGCCCAAAAAATCACGGTCGCTCTCCCTCCTCTGTCGCTTGCGGATCCGTCCTGGACGGCCTGACGGCGCTACTATATACGCTCGCATCAACCCGGTCCATGCCCGAGAACGCGTTTCCGCTCACCGCGATTTTCTCGCGGTTGGGGATAGGATTATCGCCTGAAACAGGATAGGTTTGCATCGGAATGAACGCTCACGAAACCCAACCCGTCGACGCCCGGGATCTGTATACCACGTTGGCGCGACTGCTTATCCGCCCCGTGTAATCCCGTATAACCATAACGGCCGGAGCGTGCCATGCGCCCGTTGATTGTTTTCTCCCATGGCAAGGATGCGCCCCCCTGGGGCAAAAAAATTTCTTTTCTGGCGCCCGTCGCGCGGGAGGCCGGATGGGACGTGCACAGCGTCGATTATACCGACTTGCCCGACCCGGACGAACGGGCCGCGCGGTTGCGCTCCCTTGATTTCGGCTCCCCCTCCCGCCTGGTGCTGGCGGGGTCGAGCATGGGAGGGTACGTCTCCGTTCTCGCTTCCGAACGGTTGCGGCCGGACGGGCTTTTCCTCATGGCCCCGGCCTTTTACCTGCCGGGATACGGCAACGGGGATCCCCGTCCGTTCGCGCGGCATGTCCATATCTGCAGCGGCTGGAATGACGACGTGGTGCCGGTCGAAAGTTCCATCCGCTTCGCCCGCGCGACAAGGGCGGAACTGCATCTCTTCAACAGCGACCACGCCCTCTGGGACGTTCTGCCGGCTATCGGCCTCTTGTTTTCCGCCTTCCTGCGGCAGGTCCTGGCCGGGCAACCCTCCTTTTGATAATCTGCGGTCTTTGCAAAAGCGGCCGGATATGGTGTATCCGTGGAAAAATCGTTCAACCGAATTTAAACAAAACGCTCCGAGGATAATCCATGCGCTGGCAAGACCGCTCTGAAAGTTCCAATGTCGAAGACCGCCGGGGGCGCCCTTCCGGCGGGTTTCGCGGCGTGCCCCTGAAGGGGAAGGCCGGTTTGTTTCTCGTCGCCGTTGTCGTGATCGCCGGGTTCTACGGCATCGACCTCACCCCCCTCCTGACCGGCGGGCCCGGCGTCGGTTCGTCCGTGAGCCAGCCGTACGAGCCCTCGGCAAAAGAGCAGGAGCTGGCGCGGTTCACATCCGTGGCTCTCAAGACGACCGAGGACACTTGGCAGGAAATATTCCGGAAGAGCGGCAAGGACTATCCGCCCCCGCGCCTGGTCCTGTATTCGGGAGCGACGGATACGGCCTGCGGATACGGAAGTTCCGCCATGGGGCCTTTCTACTGCCCCTCGGACCAGACGGTCTACATCGACCTGTCCTTTTACCAGGACATGAAAAACAAACTCGGCGGCGGCGGCGACTTCGCCCAGGGGTACGTCATCGCGCACGAGGTGGGGCACCATGTCCAGCACCTGCTCGGCATCGACCGGGAAGTGCAGCGGGCTCGTCAGGACGGCGCGTCGCCGAAGGAAGCCAACCGTCTTTCGGTGCTGCTGGAGCTTCAGGCGGACTGTTTCGCGGGGGTGTGGGGCAATGCCATGCAACGCGATGGGGTCATGGAGACGGGCGATCTGGAGGAAGCGCTCAAGACCGCATCGGCCATCGGTGATGACCGTCTGCAAAAACAAAGCGGCGGCCGCGTCGTCCCCGACAGTTTCACCCACGGGACCTCCCAGCAGCGCTATACGTGGTTCAAACGCGGTTTTGACTCCGGGGACCCGAACCAGTGCAATACCTTTGCCGAAATGCGGTAACCGTTGCCGCCCAAGGGGAATTATCCCCGGATGCCTCGCGGCATCCGGGGATCTTTATTTATGCGGCAAGAGCCGGAATGCTTATAATAAATTACGCGCCTCCTCCCGCGCGGTAGAAGGAGAAGTAACACCCAACCCGCTATTGGAGGATCGTATGAGTGGAAAAGACATGAAATCGCCGCATACCGCGCCGTTCAAGGACGGAGCGGCCGCAAAGCCCCATTACGAAGATATCATCGATAAAAACGTGATCAAGACAGCCCCCGCGCCCACGCCTCCGGGAGCGGAGCCGATGGATTTCGGCACTAAAAAGCTTCCGGAAAACACCAGCGCGAAGCTCAAGGATCTCGACCCGTTCCGCGCCGATTCCGAGGGAATGGGCATGACCACGGACAATGGCGTGAAAATCGCGCACAACCAGAACACTCTCAAGGCGGGTACGCGCGGGCCCGGTCTGGTGGAAGACTTCCACTTTACCGAAAAGCTCGCGCATTTCGACAGGGAGAGAATTCCCGAACGCGTCGTTCACGCGCGGGGCTCCGGTGCCCATGGCTATTTCCAGGTATACAAATCCCTCGCCAAATACACCAAGGCCGCCTTCCTGCAGGACCCCAAGGAAAAAACGCCCGTTTTCGTGCGTATTTCAGCGGTGCAGGGATTCAGGGGGTCCCCGGACACCGTCCGCGACATTCGCGGTTTCGCCGTCAAGATGTATACCCGCGAAGGGAACTTCGACCTCGTGGGGAATGATACGCCCGTGTTTTTCATCCAGGACGCCATAAAGTTTCCCGACTTCATCCATGCGGTGAAGCCCGAACCGCACAACGAGGTGCCGCAGGGGCAGAGCGCCCATGATACCTTCTGGGATTATATTTCCCTGCAGCCCGAAACCCTGCACAACGCCCTGTGGGCCATGTCCGACCGCGGCATTCCCCGCAGCCTGCGCACGGTGGAAGGGTTCGGCATCCATACCTTCCGGCTGGTCAATGCCGAAGGCAAAAGCTGCTTCGTCCGCTTCCACTGGAAGCCCGTATACGGCAAGGCTTCGCTGATCTGGGACGAATCCCAGGCGCTCACGGGCCGTGACCCGGACTTCCACCGCAAGGACCTCTGGCAGGCCATCGAGGCCGGGGATTATCCCGAGTGGGAACTGGGGTTGCAGATTATCCCGGAAGAGGACGAGCATTCGTTCGACTTCGACATTCTCGACCCGACCAAGCTCATACCCGAAGCGCTGGTGCCGGTCGAAATAGTGGGCAAAATGACCCTCAACCGCAACCCGGACAGCTTTTTCGCGGAAACCGAACAGGTCGCGTTCTGCCCCGCGAACATCGTCCCCGGCATTGAATTTTCCGACGACCCGCTCCTCCAGGGCCGCGTGTTCTCCTACCGCGATACCCAGCGCCATCGCCTGGGCGGCCCCAACTTCAACGAGATCCCGATCAACAGGCCCGTCTGCCCCGTGCGCAATCACCAGCGGGAAGGGATGCACCGAACGCAGATCGACGTGGGCGCCAATTACGAGCCCAACTCCATCAGCGGCAACTGGCCGCGTGAAACGCCCCCGGCGGCCAAGGGTGGCGGATTCGACACCTATCCCGAAAAAGTGGAGGGGAGGAAAATCCGCGAACGCAGCCCGTCCTTCTCCGACTACTACTCGCAGCCCCGCCTGTTCTGGCTGAGCCAGACGGAGCCGGAAAAACGGCACATCATCAACGCCATCAGCTTTGAGCTGAGCAACGTATTCCGGCCCTACATCCGCGAACGCGTGGTCGATCAACTGTGCTGCATCGACCATGATCTCGCCAAGGGCGTCGCCGCCAACCTGGGCATAAAACTGACCAAGGAACAGCTTTCCCGCGAGCTGCCAAAGCCCGTAAACGGTCTGACAAACGGCGACCCCACCCTGAGTCTGTACGCTTCCGGCGAGCAGGTCATCAAGGGACGGCGCGTGTCTTTCCTCGTGACGGACGGCGTTTGCGGCCATTGCGTGGACAAGGCCAAGAAGGCGCTTATGGCTGAGGGGGTGCATGTCCAGATTCTCGCGCCGCACATGGGCTCCGTTACGATGAAAGACGGCAAGGAGCTTAAGGTCGACGGCATATTCCAGGCCAATCCGTCGTTGTTCTTTGACGCCGTGGTGGTTCCCGACAACGGCAAGATCGCCATGCTCATGCAGGATGGCAACGCCAAGTACCACATTACGCAGGCCTTCAAGCATCTCAAGGCGATCGTTCTGCTCGGGGAAGCCGAAA
>JAJBSY010000296.1 GCA_020861205.1 Deltaproteobacteria bacterium
CCGCCGGGCGACGCCCGGGCGGATGACGGCCCCGTTCGCGCAGCGACGTAAAAGGACTCGCGTTTTACCGCAAGTCCTCTTTCTTCCGCCGCACCATTTTTTTATAACCGCGCCGGCGGCTTTCCTCCGGGGGACGGCGGGCGGCGCTCCCTATGGCAGGTATCGGTCGATGGCCGCGTAAAGACGGTCAACATCGATCGGCTTCGCGATATGGTCGACCATGCCGACTTCTATGCACCGCGAACGCTCCTCGCCCAGAACGTGGGCCGTCATCGCGATTATGGGCATCGTTTCCGGGCTGACGGTCTCCCTGATGTGGCGGGTCGCTTCAAAACCGTCCATAACGGGCATTTGCAGATCCATCAAGACGAGGTCGAACGGCGGTGAAACCGCTTGCTCGGCAACGAGTCGCACGGCTTCCTCCCCATTGTTCGCGACAGTCACGCCAAGCCCGACATCCTCCAACAAGGTGAGGGCTATCTCCTGATTGATCGAGTTGTCCTCAACAAGCAATACGCGTTTACCCTCAAGATGCGCCCGCCGCGTCGCGGCCCGGTCGGCCATCGGACATTCCGGGGCGGCCGGAACGGCAGCCTTGTCGTCAAGAAGGCCCAGCCGGCAGCTGAAGCGGATCGTCGTACCCTTCCCGCTCTCGCTTTCCGCGCTGATTTCCCCGCCCATCATTTCCACAAGCCGCCTCGTTATGGTCAGGCCGAGGCCGGTACCGCCGTATTTCCGGGTATGGGACGCGTCAGCTTGCGTAAATGGCTGAAAAAGATACTTTTTATATTCGTTTTTTATACCAATGCCGGTATCCTTTATGGAAAAATCGAGCATGACGTCATCATCCGTTTTTTCCCGCAGGCGGCACGTTACGGTTATGGCGCCCCTTTCCGTAAACTTGAGCGCGTTCCCGATGATGTTGTTGCATATCTGGGTCAGCCGGAGAGTGTCGCCCAGCAGCTTGTCCGGGATACCCGCATCAACGTCCACAATGAGATTCAGCCCCTTCTCCCTGCTCTTGTGCTCAAACAGGGCATGGATGGAATCAAGGAAACCCCGCAACCCGAAAGGAGTGGGCGTGATCGTGAACTTGCCCGCTTCGATCTTGGAAAAATCGAGGATATCGTTGACTATTCCCAACAACGACTGGCCGGCGTTGCTGATTTTGGTTATCTGCTCCCGCGTTTTCACAGGCATGTCATCGTTCAGGGCTATGTGGGCGATCCCTATGATAGCGTTGAGCGGCGTGCGTATTTCATGCGACATGTTGGCGAGGAATTCCGCCTTGACGCGGGAAGCCTCTTCGGCGCTTTCCTTGGCGCGCGTGATTTCGGTGATGTCGTTTTGTATCAGGCTCACGCCGATGCAGGCGTCCGCCCTGTTCATGATGGGCATGACCAGCGTCTGGACGATCACCTCCTCGCCGTCGGCCTTCCTGAACACCTCCTGGCGGCGCAAAGGCTCGCCGGAAACCATCACGCCCCGCAATATGCCTTCCATGTCGTCCAGCCAGGTTTCTCCCTGAGGCGCATAGAGGAAAATGGAACGGAACGGCTCGAGGGTCAGGGGGACATCCCGGGGCAGCCCCAGAAATTTGCGCACGGCGGGAGAGCCGAAGACAAACCTGAGTTCCGTGTTGAAAATGGCGACAAACTGCGGATGGTTGTTCAGGAAAAAAGAGTTGTACGTTTCCTGCAGCTCTTTTTCTCGGGCATTTTTCGCCCGCATCTGCTCGGCATGGGCATAGCTGATCCGGAGGTAGTCGCAATCGACCTGCAACGCTTTCAGAGAGCGCTTCAGAAAGCCGACCTCTTTTCTGAGAGACTTGATGGTCGCTTCGGCGTTCTGGTCCCGTTCGTCTGCCATCGGTCGCAGCTCTTAAAAAGCGCAAAAAATGACCGACAGGTTGTGGCTGTGATTGCTCGCATACCCGTCGTCGTCGATCCGCGTCGGCCCGATCTCGGTAAACGCGTAGAAGCCCGCGTACTGCATACTGTCCGCGAAGTATTTTTTGGCGATATCCGCCTCGTACTCCCTCTCGAAGGCCAGAACGACATGCCGCCCCGCGCACGTTACGCAAAAAACGGACGAATAGGTGTAACCGTCGGACGACGCCGCGATCGTATCCATCACTTTTCGGGCCGCGTCCTCGACGGTCCGCTTCAAATCCTCGGCGGAGATGATCTGGAAGGAGACCATCGACCCTTGCGGCATATTGACGTAGCTCAACGCGGTGCCCTGTTCTTTGTCGATGGCAATCAGCGGGCGGCAGATGGGCTGCCCGTTTTCATCGGAATCGCCTTGAACGGCGCTGAAGGGAGCGAAAAGCAGCCCTTCGGATGAATCGAGGTTCACTTCATGCTTTTTGAGAAAATCGAGAATCGGAATGCCGTCTATGCTTTTTACCACCGGGCCTTCGGATTCCGTGATCCGGTAGCGCGGAAGCCCTTTGTTGGGGACCCCGCCGACTGCGACGACCGGCTTGAACCTCCCGGCGACGAGAATAACCGCGTACCCGTCCTCAAGGACGCGCCCGCTCACGAAGACTTTTTTCTCCGCGAATTTGAATTCATCGGAAGCGACCCCGCCGATAATCGGCTTGTGCCCTATCAGCCCGTCGAGCAGCGCGAGTTTGTCCTGCTCGGTAAAGGACGGGGTGAGGCTGGAAAAAACAAACGCCCCTTCGGGCTGCCTGCCGCCGAGTTGGGCGAGGGCGTCGGCGTACGTCCTCTTGATTTTTTCAGGCCCGTCCGCTCCCAGACGGTCGGATCCCGCGAGACCGAACCAGCAGTCATCAGCCGTCAAAACGAGCATGGTGATGCCCAGGCGGCTGTATCCCTTCGGGCTGAGCTGGGCGAGGCTCGTAGCTCCAATAAAGGGAATCTCGGGACGCCTTTTACCGAGAATGCCGAGGCACTCCAGGCATTCACTTTCCGGTTCCGTGATAACCAACGCGCATGAATTGGCGCAAAGTTCAATGTTGTCGAGCTGCTCCAACAGAGACTCGGCAGCGTCCTCGGCATCGAAAACGTCCGGGCAGGTGACGGTATACGAGCGCATGATCCCCCCAAGGATTGAAGCATTATCCTGAACGCCTCGCCGCTACAGATATCCACCACTGTTGATAGACAATCGCCCGGTAAAAAGCAAGACGGGCCAAGGGGAGGTATAGTGCCTCAATGTGCTTGATACTTCGTCAGGCCCGTCCCACGCGAAGCTCATGTATGTCTTGATACACTTCGCTCGCGCGGAACTTGCCATCCTTGTCTGAAGTCAAATTGAGGCACTGCACGAGAGACTCACAAAAAAGGGCCTGGAATTTCTTCCAAGCCCGTGCGATCTGGAGCGGGAAACGGGATTTGAACCCGCAACCTCAACCTTGGGAAGGTTGCACTCTACCATTGAGTTATTCCCGCGCTGTGGATTCCGGCGAAACCGGAACGAGTGGAAAAATAAGGGAAACTGCCAAGGCCGTCAAGCGTAATCCTGCCCGGCCGGCAACACTGCCCGCTCGCCCGCTATCCTCGGAAGGCCTCGGCCTGCTCCCGGCTGCCGACGGTTTCAACGGTGTACGATTCCGGTGTCGGCGCGTCTGGGCGGGCATCCAGGATGGGTTTCACCATTTTGGAAAGCACCCCTTTCGGCCCGCACTCCACAAACCGGCGCACGACGTCCGAATATTGGCCGGCAATGGTGTCGATCCAGCGGACGGAGGACGTCATCTGGTCGAGAAGCAGGCGTTGCAACACGCGCTGGTCGGTGGTGGCTTTGCCCGTGACGTTGGGGTACACCGCGAACCGCGCGGGCGACCAGGACGCTTTTTCCAGGGCTTTGGCCATTTCCGCCGCGGCTTCCTTCATGAGAGGGCTGTGAAAAGCGCCGGAAACCGGCAGGGGGAGCGCCCTGCCCTTTCGGAGCTTGACGGCGTCCTGCAAGGCGGCGATGGCGGCTTTGGTTCCGCTCGCGACGTATTGGCCCGGCGTGTTGTAGTTGGCCACGCCGATCATCTCGCCGGTCGCGGCCGCCACCTCGGCCACGGCGCTTTCCACGTCCGCGAGTGAAAGCTTGAGCACGGCGGCCATGGTCCCTTTGCCGTCAGGGTCTGCGTCGGCCATCAACCGCCCGCGCAAGGACACGAGTTCCAGCACGGCATCGGTATGCAAAACGCCGGCGGCCGCCAGCGAGCTGTATTCGCCCAGGCTGTGCCCGGCGGTCGCGGCGGGAGAAACCTTTCCGGACAGGACGCGCCAAAGGTTCAGGTTGACGACCGTCAAGGCAGGTTGCAAGGCGCGGGTGTCGGCCATGGCCTTGTCGTCGCCTTCCCAATAGATGGCCCGCAAATCAAGGCCGCTTATCCGCTCGGCCTTCTTCCAGGCCTCCATGGCGTCGCGGTCCGCGTCGGCAAGGTCGCGTCCCATGCCGGACTCCTGCGACCCCTGGCCCGGGAATAAAATGGCTGTCGGTATCGTCATCGGAAAAAACCCTCCAGATAGAGCGTTCACACGGCCGCAAACTGCGACCCGCCACGTGCGTAAGCAAGAACGGCCGCACTCCGGAATGCCGGGACCAGCGCGCGACCGGCGGCACCGCCTGTGTTACACAAGAAAAACGGGAACCGCAACCGCCAAGCGGCTGTCTCGCGTGTTTTCGCACGGCGAGTTGCATCCCCCCCCAAGCCCAGGTTCGCCGCCACGGATTGCAACGGTCCGGCGCCTCCATCGACCGGCGCGGTGTCCCGCGCGCTCTTACCGCCCGCATTCCCCACGCAATACCTCATACAACAACGCGGCGCCGGAACACCGGCGCCGCGTCGTTCATCTTCAACGAAGACCGCTCTACAAAAAGGTCTTCCCGATCTGGAACACCGCCACGGCAAGCCCGTAAGCCAGGACGGTGCTGCCGATCAGGCTGAACAGCGCCCATCCCCAGCTGGCAGTTTCCGAGCGGATGGCCGCGATGGTCACCGCGCATGGAGCGTAAATCAGCACGAAAAGGATCAGGCTCGCGGCATTTGCTTTGTTCCAGTGGGGGTCGGCCTGGATTTTCGCGCTCAGGCTTGCCGCTTCTTCCGGGTCAACGTCGCCGAGCGAGTACGTCGTGCCCAGGGTGGACACGAGCACTTCCTTGGCAGCGAATCCTCCCAGCAAGGCGATATTGGTACGCCAGTCGAACCCGGCGAACCGGCTTACCGGTTCAAAGGCCGCGCCGATGCGTCCGGCGATGGAATTGCGCAATTTTTCCGCGTTTTCCTCATTTTTCAGTCCGTCAACCGCATCCATGGCTTCCCCAAGATCCGCCGTCAACGCTTCCCTGTCCGTTTCCGCCGCGCCTTCAACGGCTTTCCGCGCCGTTTCCACCCGTTGCTCTGCCGCTTCGATTTTTGCGGTATAGCTTTCAGCCACCGTGTCCGGCAGGCCGGGAAAGGTCAACAGCGCCCACAGCAGGATGGAGATCGATAAAATAATCGTCCCGGCCTTTTTCAAATACTGCCAGCCGCGCTCCCAGGTATGGAGCAGCAAGCCGCGCAGGGTGGGAAGGCGGTACGGGGGCAGTTCCATGACGAAGGGCGTCGGCGGTCCGGCAATGATGGTCGAACGCAGGACCCTGGCGGAAAGGAGCGCCACGCACCAGCCGGCCAGCGTTATGCCGAGCATGATGGCCGCCTGGTTGTCCTCGGCGAAAAACGCGCCCACCAGGAGAAGAAACACCGGTATCTTCGCCCCGCAGGCCATGAAGGGAAGCGTCAGCATGGTCGCCAGCTTTTCCTTGGGGCTGCGGAGCGTGCGCGTCGCCATAACGCCCGGCACGGCGCAGCCGCCCGCTATGCCGCCGCTGATCATATAGGGCATGATGGAAGAACCGTGCAGGCCGAAAAACCGGAAGACCCGGTCCAGGATGTAGGCGATGCGCGCCATGTACCCCAGGTCCTCCAGGAAGGCGATGAGGAAGAACATGATGAAAATCAACGGCACGAAAACCATGATGCCGCCGACCCCTCCGATGATGCCGGAGACGATGAGCGACTTGAGAAGGCCGTCGGGCAGGGCCGCGTCGGCGGCGTCGCCCAGCCAGCCGAAAAAGCCTTCCACCCAATCCATGGGAATGGCCCCCACGGTGAAGGCTATCTGGTAAACCAGGTAGAAGACCGCCGCCATGGCCAGGATGCCGAGCAGGTTGTGGGTAAGATACTTGTCGACCTTGTCGGAGAGGGAGCGCCTGGCGGCGACGTCCGCATGGCGGACAACCACCTCGCGCCGCAGCACCCCGGCGATATAGCCGTAGCGGAAATCAGCGATGGTCGCTTCCGGGTAGGTCTGGAGTGTTCCCGAAAGGTGCCGGGCAAGGTCGGTATACACATCGTCGAGCCTGCCGAGCAGGGTATCGGAAAGAAGGCCGGATTCCCGGATGGCGGGATCGTTTTCAAGAAATTTCAAGCCCAGCCAGCGGGCGGGGTAAACTGCGCTGTCCTTTTTCCCTGCGGCGACAAGATCATCGCCGATTTCCGCCGTGATCTTTTCCAGCACAGGATCGATATCCGTGCCGTAGGAAATTATCCTGGGCGACCAGGGTTTGCCCTTGTTGGCCTTGCCGACGGCGACAGCCGTCCGCAGGGCCTCCCCAATGCCGATTCCCGTGCGGCCGACCGTTTCCACAACCGGTACGTCCAGCAGGCGGGAGAGCCCCTTGGTGTCGATGGAGTCGCCGCGTTTGCGCACTTCATCCATCATGTTCAGCGCGATGACGACGGGGATGCCGAGTTCGAGCAGTTGGACGGTCAAATACAGGTTGCGTTCGAGAGCTCCGGCGTCGACGACGTGCAGCACCACGTCCGGCCTTTCCTCGACCAGCATCCGGCGGGCCACGACTTCTTCCTGGCTGTAAGCCGTCAGGGAATACGTCCCGGGCAGGTCCACTATGGCGATGGTTTCGCCGTCAACCTCCGTTTCACCGGTTTTTTTTTCAACCGTTATGCCGGGATAATTCCCAACATGCTGCCGCGCGCCGGTGATGGCGTTGAACATGGTGGTTTTGCCGGCATTGGGGTTGCCCGCCAAAGCCACGGTCAGAGATTTCATGCATACCTCCGGTAAGCCGCAAAAAAAGGAACGTTACGTTCCGTATCTCGGGCTCGTTGCTGTTCGCCGCACCGGCGAGTCCCAATAGTAGAAGGAAAATCCAGACCGCGAGCGGCCTTTTGCCGGGTCAATCCAGGGGCGTTACTGTCACCCAA
>JAJBSY010000278.1 GCA_020861205.1 Deltaproteobacteria bacterium
AGACCAGTTTCACGCGCTGTTCAGCGCCACTGCGGAGCTGTGCGTCACGGAATTCGCCATCCTGATGCCGGACAACGACCCCTATGCCGCGCGGATGGCCGACAAATTCACCGCCCACGTGCAGGCCGCCGGCGGCCACGTGGTCAAGCGGGCCGAATATCCCAAAAACGCGCAGGAAAGCTGGAACAAGTTCATCGGGTCGTTTCTCGGGTCGAGCAAAAGGGCCTCCAGAGCGCCCGGCGTTTCCCACAGGGCCATTTTCCTGCCCGACTCCTGGCGGAACATGGAACTGATCGTGCCCAACCTTTTCTATTTCATGGAATCCCGGCAACTGCTGCTGGGGACCTCCCTTTGGGAACAGGGCCTTTCCGGAACGGACCACGTGACCGCCCACTACTACAACCTCGCGGTGTTCCCCGGGGCGTGGGATAAAACAGCCTCCCTGTCTCCGGCCGCCGCACAGCTTCAGGCCGCCTACGCCCGCGCGGGGCGGAGCGATCCGGATTTCTGGGGCGGGTTGGGGTACGACTTTGTGCGGTTCGCCTCCACGCTGGACATCCCGGCGGGGTGGTCCGCCACGACGGTCAACGCGGCCCTTTCCCGCAACACGGGCATGGTCTGGAGCATGGCTCCCCTTACCTGGGACGCCCAGGGCAAGGCAAGCCAGCACCTGTTCCTGTTCACCCCGGTCACGGACGGGTTCGCCCCGGCCGACATGAACGCGATCGAAGCCCGGTTCACCAAGGTATGGAACCGGTAGGACCGGCGCCCCGGCGCGGGTCGGATACCTTACAGCTATTTGAGCCGGCGAGGCGTTTCGGACTCTCGCTCCGGCTCCTGGAGACGGTATGGAAAGTCAGGAAAAGGTTTTGCGGGTAGCGAAACTGGCCCGCCTCGATCTCGGGTCGGGTCTCTCCCCCGAAGACGCGGCGGCCAAGCTCGCCACCTTCGCCAAACAGTTCGACGACATCGTGGCCTTGATGGATACCCTGGCCGAAGTGGATACCACCGGCGTCGAACCGCTGTATTGGCCCCTCGCCGTCGCGGCGGCGCCACCGAGGGACGACGCGGCGGCCCGCCACAACACCCGGGAAGAGCTGCTCAGGAACGCCCCCGAACAGGACGGGCGGTTTTTCATCGTCCCAAAAATTGTGTAATGAGGAACGGTACCATGCCCTCTCTCCATACATTGTCCCTGCTGACCGTCCGTGACGCCCTGGCCAGGGGCGAGGTGACGGCCTCCGAGGCCGCGGCAGCCTGTTTCACGCGCATCCGCGAAACGGACGGGTCGCTGGGAGCCATCCTGCCCTGGATCGACGAGGAAAGCGTCCTCGAACGGGCGAAGGCACTTGACGACGCCGGCCCGGACCCTTCCAAACCGCTCTGGGGCGTCCCCGTGGCGGTCAAGGACTGCATCTGCGTCAAGGACTACCCGACCACGGCCGGGTCCCGCATCCTGGAAAACTTCGTGCCCTTCTACGACGCGTTCGTGGTCGAGCGGCTGAAGCAAGCGGGCGCGGTCATTATTGCCAAGACCAACCTGGACGAGTTCGCCATGGGGTCGTCCACGGAACATTCCGCCTTTAAAACGACGAGGAATCCGTGGGATCTTTCCCGCGTTCCCGGCGGTTCCAGCGGCGGGTCGGCCGCGTGCGTCACGGCCTTCCAGGCTTACGGCGCGTTGGGGACCGACACGGGCGGCTCCATCCGCCAGCCCGCCGGGCTGTGCGGTTGCGTGGGAATAAAGCCTACCTACGGCCGGGTTTCGCGATACGGCGTGGTCGCTTACGGCTCCTCCCTCGACCAGGTGGGGGCGCTGGCCCGCGACGTTCCGGACGCCGCCCTGCTCCTCCAGGTAATCGCCGGGCACGATCCCCGCGAGGCCACATGCGCGGCCGTGCCGGTGGACGACTACCTCGCGGCCGCCCGGGACGGTACCCTCAAAGGCGTACGCATCGGCGTTCCCAAGGAATTCTGGGACGGCAACTCGGCCGAAGTGGACGCGGCCTGCCGGACAGCCCTGGCCCAAGCCGAAAAACTGGGCGCCGTTCTGGTGGATGTCTCCCTGCCCCATACCCGCCACGGCGTCGCGGCCTACTACATCCTGAGCCCGGCAGAGGCCAGTACCAACCTGGCCCGCTTTGACGGCGTTCGGTACGGTTTGCGCGATAAGGAAGCCCACGAGCTTCTCGACATGTACGTTAAATCCCGGTCCAAGGGCTTTGGCGAGGAAGTGCAGCGCCGGATCCTGCTCGGCACCTTCGTGCTGTCCGCGGGGTATTACGACGCCTACTATAAAAAAGCCGCCCAGGTTCGCCGGTTGATCCTGGAAGATTACACCAGGGCCTTTGAGCGGTGCGACCTTCTGGCGGCGCCTGCCGCTCCCACCACGGCGTGGCCGCTGGGCCAGAACAAGGATGATCCCGTGGCGGTGTACCGGCAGGCCGCGCGGACCCTCTCGCTGAACCTCGCCGGCCTTCCAGGGATGACCATCCCGGCCGGCTTGGGGAAGGAATCCGGCCTGCCCGTCGGCTTGCAGCTTTTTGCCCCGGCGTTCGGGGAAGCGGCCCTCCTCGGCGCGGGAGCCGCCCTCTTCAGGGAACTGCCGCCGCTCGGCACACCCGGAGGCGTGGCGTGATGAACGCCGCCGCCGCAACGCGGCGCTGAAAGACCCAAGAAAAAGCCGCGCGAGCGGCTTTTTCTTGGGTCTTTCAGGAGGGACGGATCAATCGTTATCCTCGTCCACGTCCGTCCCGGCGACCTTGGCCAGGAAGCTCTTGTCCATGGTCTTGATATGGGTTGCTGTGTCGTCGAAATAGGTCTGGTGGACCTGTTCTTCTTCGATAATGCGCTCAAACAGGCGCATACTGACTATATCGTTGTTCTCCCTGCAGATGATGGCGAACTGGTTGTATTTTTCAAGGGTATCGAGTTCCACATCGCTGTCATAGGGATAAATCTGATACACGTCCTGATCCAGGACGGCCTTGGCCGAATGGTCCTGGGTCGGAATACCGTCGAGGTCCTTGATGCGTTCCGCGAAGGCTTCCGCATGTTTCATCTCGTCGATGGCTACCTTCCGCATATTGGTGGCCAGAACGGCGTAATCGTCGTCATCAAGCCTGTAATGCTGCTGCATGTATTGGGCGATGGCGAAAAGTTCCATGCTCCGGGCCTTGTTCAATACGTCGATAACATTTTTTCTTTTGGCGTCCTGATCACTGTTCGCGGCCATGGCTAGCTCCTTTTTGGGGTTTGCCTCCAGTGTACCGCGTAATAAAGTCCGGTCAAGATAATAATCTATAAACGATTGTCACCGATTCATCTGACCGACGAAAAAATATACCCTAAGGCGTACAACGCCCGGCCTTCCCGCTGCCATTCCGGGCTTCCGGACGGCCGCTAAAATTCCCCGGCCCGGAACCTGGCGAAAGCCTCTTCCTTTCCGTTGAACACATTCAGATCGATAAACCGCTCGCGGCCGGAGTATCCCGTTAGCCGTCCCCGGCTCGAGTACTGCCAGATAAGCCACTCGCGGCCCAGCATCGCGGTGTCCGGGGTGGAGAACACGCTGCGTATCCACAACGGGTACCGCGCAAACCCGCCGTGGATATACCCGGCGTATGCTTCGTAGGTCGTATAGATCACCGGGATTTTGCCGTAATGCGCTTCCAGGCGCGCCAGGCATTCCGCTATCCGTGCGCGGACGATTTCCCGCTGCGGACCGGGCGGCTCTACCGGGCATTCCACGTCGAGGGCGGGCGGCAGGGCGTCGGCCTGCCGGGGCACGGAGCCGATAAAATTACCCGCCTGTTCGAGGCCGGTCCTTCCGGGCAGAAAGAAGTGGTACGCCCCCACGGCAAAACCGGCCTTGTTGGCCTCGCGCCAATTGTCGGCGAACCGCGGATCTTTGAAATCCCCGCCCTCGGTCGCCTTTATGTAGACGAAACGCAAATCCTGCCGGGCGAGTTCGGGCCAATCCACCGCGCCCTGGTGGTGGGAGACGTCGATGCCGCGCACCGGAAAAACCGCTCGCGAGGGGGAATTGAATTGGATTCTGCCGGTATACAGGCAGAAGGCGAAGGCCGCGCATACGCCCAGAACAGCCAAGGCGAAAAGCGACGCCGCGCGGCCCGCCCGTGTTTTCCGCAAGAAGGAGTTTCGGCTCATGTCAGGTCCGCTAGAGGTCGTTACGGGGGAATGCGGCCTCAGTAACCGAAATCGGATTCCGGCCCCTTGGTGGCGGTCATGGTCTCGCGGGCGGCGGGCGCGTTCTTGCCGAACCGCACCAGGACCATGCCCGCGAAGGCCTTGCCCTTGTATATTTCCACCCTGTAGATCGTCGCGCCTTTATCAACCGAGTAGCGGGGGACGAAGTCCTTCTTGCGCAAGACCACGTCGCATTCGCTGCCGTCGGGCTTTTCCTTGAGCGCGCCTATCGCGTTGACCCGGTAGCCGCTTATGCCTTTGACCAGGAAGGAATCCGTCACGGTCACCATCTGCCCCATGGGAACCGAGACGGTCTTGCCGTCCTGGACGATATCCACGGTGGAGAGGCTCTCGTCAAAGTCCATATAGTGCGGGGAGAGGCGGGTGAGCGTCCTGTTGCCGTAGGCAACGCGCCAGGTAGCGCCCTTCTTCTCCTCCAGCAGGGCCAGCAGGGGCTGGTTGCCCTTCAATTTCACAGGCGCGTTCTTTTTCATGGGCACGAACGTGAGGTTCGGGCGAACGTTGTCCAGCGCCAGGACCAGGCGGTTGTCGTAGAGGGCGATTTTCAGATCGCTGTTGATGGCGTTCTTGACCCCGGCGGGCGTGAGGGGGAATTTGCGCTCGAAGCCGATGCCCATCTGCCGCATGAACGATTCCAGAACCTGGATATGGTAGTACGTGCGGAACTCCGTCGTGAAGTTCTTGCTCGCTTCGATCCCGAAGGCGGGTTTGTTGTGCCGCACCGCGAAATAGCTGAGCGTCTTTTCCATTTCCTTGTCGCCCTTGCGCGTTTCCGTGTTGCGCAGGTGATAGCGGTGCTCGTCCTTGAGAAGCCCCTTGTTGGCGTCCTTAACGGCAACGTGTCCTATGCGGGAGAGCTCGCCGAAGCGGTGCTCCGCGTCGAGGCAGTCCTGGTCGATGATGACGCTCTGGCCCCAGCGCTTAGGGTTGTGTTGCGGGCTTTCGTAGTTCGGACGGTAAAATCCGCTGCCGTCGTGCAGGTTCAAAATGACGTCCACTTCCGGCGCGCAGATGATTTTCTGGATGGTTTTGACCGCCGGATAATCCGGATCCTTGGGGCTGACCTGGGCGAACTTCCGGTTCATGTCGCCGAAGGTTCCCCGGTTGCGTTTGACGATGCTGGGAAAGTTGAGGTTGGGCACCACCCAGACCTGCCCAGAGGTGATGGTATAATTCGTGACCAGAAGGGAAGCGGCTGAAAACCCGCCCGGCTCGTCGCCCTGGATGCCCCCGACCACGAGAAGCGTCGCTCCCCCGCCGGGGCCCAGCCGGTGGAAAGAGAAGCCGAGGTCCGGCCTGTCCGTTTCGACGGCGACGGCCTTGGGTTCGCGCGGATCAAACACGGGAGGCGAGGCAAGTGCGGATTGAGCCGTTACGCAGCAAGCCGCCGCGAGGAAAAATGCCACCGCCCGAAAGATGCGAAAATGTTTCATGTGGTTCCCGGAAAACCTTATAGGAAATGGAACAGATTCTAGTATACGACAAGGACGGCGAACTTGGCAAATAAAGCCTCGGCGATGCATCCTGCGCGCGGCCGACCCGTTGTCCCCGGCTGCCGGGTATCCGCCGGACGCGCCGATGTTCCTTTTTTCATAGAAGCAGTATCTTTCGCACGCCTGCGCATTCCCCTTCCGTGTAAATTCGCCGTCCGGATCATTCCCTCCGGTAGCGCCTCAATGTGCGTGATGCTTAGCCAGGCTCTTCCCACGCGAAGCTCATGTATGCCTTGATACATCCGCTCCGAGCGGAACTCGCCTTCCTTGTCTGAAGTCACATTGAGGCACTGCCTTCCTTCCGAATACCTTGACCTCCCGCCCCGCTTTTCGTAGCGTATGGTTTTGCCAGGAGACGAATCCCTCAATGAACCATGGTAACTTAACGGCCCGATACCGGCCGCAGAAATTTTCCGAGCTTGCCGGGCAGGAGACGGTGCGGGCCATCCTTTCCCGTGCCGCCGCCGAAAACAGCGTGGCTCCGGCCTACCTGTTCAGCGGCACGCGCGGCGTTGGCAAGACCACGGTCGCCCGCATCTTCGCCAAGGCGCTCAACTGCGTTCACGCCCCCGCGGCGGAACCGTGCAACGAATGCGAAAACTGCCGCCAGATCACCATGGGAACCGCCGTGGACGTGGTGGAAATCGACGGCGCCTCCAACCGGGGCATCGACGACGTGCGCAAACTCAAGGAAGTGGTCGGGTACGCGCCCATGCAGGGACGCTACAAGATATTCATCATCGACGAAGCGCACATGCTTTCCCGCGACGCGTTCAACGCCCTGCTCAAAACCCTTGAAGAACCGCCCGCCAACGTGACCTTCATCATGGCCACCACGGAAGCGCACAAGTTCCCGGCGACCATCATCAGCCGCTGCCAGCATTACGTCTTCAAGCGCCTTCCCGAAAACGGCCTGGAGGAACATCTTTCCAACGTGCTGACCAGGGAAAACGTCCCCTTCGAGGAAGGAGCCGTCCGCCTGCTGGCCCGCAGGGCCGCCGGGAGCGTTCGCGACGCCATGTCGCTTCTCGGGCAGGTGCTGGCCCTCGGCGGCGAAACCCTGACCGAACGCGATACCCGGACGGTTCTGGGCCTTGCCGGCCAGGAGCTTTTTTTCACGCTGTTCCGCGCCCTGCGTTCCGGCGACACCATGGAACTCACCAAAATGGTCGCCGCAATGCTCGATTCCGGCCTGGACCTCGGCTTCTTCCTGCGGGAAATGGCCCTGTGCTGGCGGAACATGTTCATCCTGCGCCAGTCGGGTGACGCGGCCCTTTCGCTGCTGGATATTCCGGCGCGGGAAGCGGACCGCTGGAAAGAGGAGGCCGCCTCCTTCGAGCTCGCGCACATCCACGCCGCCTGGCAAATGACCATCGACGGCCAGCGGCGGGTGCTCACCAGCCTGGAGCCCGCGCTCGCCCTTGAATTGCTGCTCTGCAACATCGCCATGCTGCCCCGGCTTCTGCCCCTTGAGGGAGTGGCCCGCCT
>JAJBSY010000206.1 GCA_020861205.1 Deltaproteobacteria bacterium
GGAAGAGGCGGCGCAGGCGAAAAAAAATAAGGCGCTGTTCGAGATGCAGCTCAAGGCGGTTATCGATGACCACCTGCGTCTGCTGCCCATGAACCGGACGGAATCCGCGAGCCTTGAAGCGGCGAGGCGCAAACTCGCCGGACTCTCCCCGGAAGCGGCGTCAAAAGAGGCATGAACGATCGGACGAACCCGCCGTCATGGGCCAGGCCCTTGGCGGACAACAGCTGGCGGCTGCTTGTCTATGTGCAGCCGGGCGCGAAAAAGAACGAGGTCGCCGGAGAGATGGACGGGAGATTGCGCCTGCGCATAGCCGCCCAGGCCGTTGACAACAAGGCGAACAAGGCGCTTATGGCGTTTGTGGCGGCCCTTCTGGGCGTCAGACCCAACCGGGTAAGCCTGGAAGCGGGTGATACCTCGCGGAAAAAAACGCTCAGGGTATTTGATTTACCGGAATTTGACTGGAACGCGTTAGGCGTTCCGGATGTACCATCCTAGCAAAGGAGAGTGTGCCATGGACCAAAGAGAACGTGAACTGCTGGAAAAGTACGCCCCGCAGGACGAAGAACTCCGCGCGCTTCAGGGTGAACACACCCTGTATGACAAGCAGCTTGAAAAGCTGGAAAGCAAGCCCTACCGTACGCCCGCCGAAGATGTCCAGGTAAAGCAGCTCAAGAAGCAGAAGCTTGAAGTCAAGACCAAGATGGTCGCCATCCTGGAAAAATACGCCCGCGAGGCGTGAGCGATCCATATCCGGCATGGTTCACGGAAAACAATCCCATGCCCCTTTTCCCGCCGGTTGTCACCCCGGCGGGTTGTTTTTGGAACGCGCTCCCCCGGGGCAATGCCACAATCCGACTTCAGACCAGGAAGGCCTGTTCCGCGCCGCGTGTATCATCACACATAAACTTCGCGGCGGGACGTGCCTGGCGGAGTATCAAGCAAATTGAGGCAGTCCCTTCCCGGCCGCACCTTGACCCGGCCATTCAAGCTCGGTATTATTCCCGCTTCGGTCAATGCCGGATAGCCGCATTGTCCGTAACCCGCGCCCGCCCGGCAACCGTTCTCTCCCGAGACAACGGTATGCGCGCCAAGCCAAAGAGGATAGAATGGATACGCTTGCCCCGGCAAAGCCCAAAATCATGATTCTGGGCGGCGTTTCAGGCCTTCTCGGCCAAGCCCTGGTGCGGACGGCCGCGCTCGGCGGGTATCCCGTCATCGCTTCCGCCAGAAACGACTTTGACCCCATGGATGCGGACAGCGTCGCCGCGTTTGTTGACGCGCATGTGCCGGATATCATTTGCAACACCATCGCGTATACCCAGGTCGACAAAGCCGAGGACGAGGAAGAGGAAGCCCTTAACGTAAACCGGCTCTTCCCCCGGATTCTCGGCCGCATTGTCAAGGACCGCCCGTCCATCTCTCTCCTCCATTGCAGCACGGACTTCGTTTTTAACGGCCGCAAGCGGGAGCCGTATGTTGAAACCGACGCCACTGCCCCGCTGAACGTTTACGGGCGCAGCAAGCTGGAAGGCGAAAACGCGCTTTTGGAGTTACAGCTTGAAAAGCTGTGCATCGTGCGCACGGCATGGCTGTTCGGTCCCGGGAAAAAAAACTTTGTCAGCACCATCCTCGGGCTGTGCGCCGAAGGAAAAAATCTCACCGTGGTCCACGACCAGATAGGTTCCCCGACCTATACCATGGACCTTGCCGCGTATTGCCTGCATCTCCTGGATGCGGGCGGCCGGGGCATCTTCCACATCACCAACGGCGGCCAGGCGTCCTGGTGCGAACTTGCTTCTGAAGCTACGCGGCTGGCGCAGCTTGAATGCCCGATCACCCCGATTCCCTCCGCGGAATACCCAATGAAGGCGGAACGGCCCGCTTATTCCGCGCTGGATTGTTCCAAATTCACGGCTGTAACCGGGATTACCCCCCGGCCCTGGCCGCAGGCCCTGGCGGATTATATTTTCGCGAACACGGACCACGGTTGATGGACGGGAACCCCCTCTGGATCAGCGCCGGCGAGCTTTCCGGCGACATGCACGGCGCGGCGCTGATGGCGGCCCTTCGCGACAGGGAGCCGTCCTTGTCCTTCGTCGGCATGGGCGGCCCGCATATGGTCCGGCAAACGGGCTTTACCCCGTTGTTTCGTATCGAGGAACTCTCGGTCATGGGGGCAACCGAGGTGCTCCGCCATCTGCCGCGCATCCTGAGCCTGCTCTCCCGGATAAAAACCGCATTGGCCGAACAGCGTCCGCGCGCCCTCATCGTTATCGACGCCCCTTCTTTTCATTTCAGGGTCATCAAGGCCGCGCGGGAATTGGGCATACCGGTCTATTACTATATCAGCCCCAAAGCCTGGGCCTGGAAGGAAAGCCGGGCGTTGTTCATCAAGGAAAACGTCCGGCGGCTGATCAGCATTCTTCCCTTCGAGGTCCCCTTTTACAAAAAATTCGGCATGGATATCGACTACGTGGGCAACCCACTTGTGGACATGGTCAATTGGGACCGACTGCGACACATTACGCCGACCCCCGGCAGAATCGGCCTCCTGCCCGGCAGCCGGGAGCGCGAAATCGCTTCGCTCACGCCGGAATTCGGCAAGGCCGCGCGCATCCTGCTGCAAAAGCTCCCCCGTTTGTCCTTCCATATGGTTCGCGCGCCCGGCGTTCCCGAGGAAGCGCTGCTCTCGTTCTGGCCCGCGGACGTTCCCCTGGAGGTCTGCCCGCCCGACGACCGCTACGCGTTCATGCGCGGCTGCGAGATGCTCATCGCCGCGTCCGGCACCGTGACCCTGGAGGCCGCCCTTACCCGGACGCCTACCCTGGTGACCTACAAGGTTTCCCCTGTGACGTACGTGTTAGGCAGAACGTTTATAAAAGTTCCCTTTATCAGCCTTTCCAACCTCATCCTGGGCAAAGCGCTCTTTCCCGAATTGCTGCAAAGGGAGGCGGACGGGGAAAACATCGCGGCCAGGGCCCTGGAGTGGCTTGCCCCGGCGGGCGGCGCGCATCCCCTTGACGACGTTCGCTCTGAACTCGCCCACTTGCAATCCCAAATGGGCGAACCCGGCGCGACGCGGCGCGCGGCCGACATCATCCTGGAGGATTTGCCATGACCGATCCCGATACCCTTTCCGAGGACATTCAGGACGCCCTCGAGGAACTCTGCGACCAGGGCAACGAAGCCATGGACGAAGGGGAGTTTCCGGAAGCCGTTTCCTTTTTCGAGCAGGCCCTTGAAATCCTGCCAGCCCCGGCGGAGGAATGGGAGCCCTACGGGTGGCTGCAAGCGGCTCTCGGCGACGCGTATTTCGGTATGCGCGACTATGGGACGGCGTTGGATTATTTTCAGAAAGCCTATGCCTTCGCCGGCCCCGAGGATGTGAACCCCTTCGTTCTTTTGCGCCTCGGACAATGCAGCCGCCACCTCGGCGATGCGAGGAACGCGACGGAGTACCTTCTGCGCGCGTATATGCTCGAAGGCGAGGCTATCTTCGAAGAGGACCCGGAAGATTTCGCGTTTCTGAAAGCGACGGCGACCCTCTAGCCCTTTCCCGATCCGTCGCCGGCCGCTTTCCGGTAGTGCCCCCGGTTTGCCTTCAGACACGGAGCGCTTTTCCGCCCGAGCGAAGCGTATCAAAACTTACATGCGCGTCACGCGGCATGAGCCTGACGCGGCGTGAAGCAAATTGAGGCACTCCCCGCTTTTCCTTTCCCTTGACGAATTTTACCGGCGGGAGTACACCCCGCGTGGTATCATCGGGTCGCGTTTTCGCAAATTCGCCGCGCTGTCCCGTTGCGACCTAATCGCGACTACCAAACGGGGTGTTCCGGCTATGCCTTTCCTGCTCGCCTCCCTCGGGTTGTTTTTTGCCGGAGGGCTCGCCGCCCTGGCGTCCGGCCGGGGACAAGCCGCTTCGCGCGTCGGCGCCTTCGCGGCTATCGCGGCTTCACTCGCGGGTCTTGTTCCCGTCTTTTCCACGCTTGCGGCCGGTCTCCGGGGAGGCGAACCCCTCCCCGCGGTCAGGGTGCTCGGCAAGCTCCCCATGGGCGAACTCGCGGTAAGTCTTGACCTGTTAAGCGCCCTTTTTCTCGCCCCCGTGCTTGTTCTTGTCGGGGTTGCGGCTTTTTACGGCACGGGAAACGGGGACGGAACCCCCGCGCACGATGGGGGCGAGACAGGTCATGCCGGGGCCCACTGGTTTTTTTACAACCTTCTCGCGGGCGGCATGGTTCTCACCCTGACCGCCGCCGACGCCTTCCTCTTCCTGCTGGCATGGGAAATCATGTCGCTCGCGCCATTTTTTCTCATCACCATGAACGACACCTCGGCATCCACCCGGTCGGCCGCCCGGACCTACCTGGTGGCCGCCCACCTCGGCGCGTTGTTCCTGCTCGCCTTTTTCGCACTGCTTTCCGCCCGGAACGGCGCTTCCCTCTCCTTCGCGGTTTTCGTCAACGGCGCTTCCACTCTCGAACCGGGCATCCGGGGCGGGGCCGGCCTGCTTTTCCTCCTCGCCTTGGCCGGGTTCGGCGCGAAAGCCGGGTTCATGCCCCTGCATGTCTGGCTTCCCGAAGCCCACCCCGCGGCCCCGAGCCACGTATCCGCGGTAATGTCCGGCGCCATGATCAAAATGGGCCTGTACGGCATTATCCGCACCTTTGCCTTTATCGGCGCCGGTGAACCGTGGTGGGCCCTCACGCTCATAGCCGTCGGGCTTTTCAGCGCGGCCGCCGGCATTCTCCAGGCTCTCGCCCAAAACGGCATCAAACGGTCCCTGGCCTTTTCCAGCGTGGAAAACATGGGCATAGTCTGTCTGGCGCTGGGGATCTCGGTCCTCTGCCTGCAAAGCGGCCACACGGGCGCCGCGGCCCTCGCCGCCACCGGCGCGCTTGTGCACATGGTCAACCACGCGCTGACCAAGGGCCTGCTGTTCCTGTGCGCGGGCTGCGTCCTGCACGGCACGGGCACCGTCACCCTGCGCTTTCTCGGGGGACTGCAAAAACGCATTCCGCTTGTCGGCTGGTGTTTCGTGCTCGGCGGCGCCGCCATCGCCGCCCTGCCTCCGTTAAACGGCTTCGCGGGAGAATTTTTCATCTACCTCGGCATGGTTTACGGGGGTACCGCCTTCGCCCACGGTTCCTCCCCTGAATTCTGCCTTATTTTCTGGGTAAGCCTTTTCATTCTGGCGGCGGTGGGCGGATTCACGCTTCTCTGTTTTGCCCGGCTTTACGGCATGGCCTTCCTCGGCGCGCCGCGAACGGACGCGGCCGTAACGGCGCATCCGCCGAGGGGAAAGGAAACCGCCGCCCTCTGCTTCATGGCCCTTTTGTGCGTCCTGTCGGCCGTCGCCGCTCCCCAGGTCGCAAAAGTCAGCTATAAAGCCGTAACCCCGGCCTTTTCCGCCGCGCTTGACCCGGTACCGACGCTTGCCGCCGCTCCGGATTCCCTGCGAAAACCCGCGCGTCCGCCGTACATGCCGCAAAGCTACCTTCCCCCGCGCTTCGTGTCCGGTCCCGGCGGCCCGGATTCAGCCATCACCCTGTTGCAAAACGTCAACGATGCCTTTGTGCTGTTCCTCGCGGCGATTTTGGCCGCGTTCCTGATCCGGCGGCGCTGCCTGCGCGGCCGCGCCCTCGGCGTATCCCCGACCTGGGATTGCGGCTACCTGGCCCCCACGGCCCGGATGCAATACACGGCGGGTTCCTTTTCCCAGCCCGCAGCCCTGTTTTTACGGACGATCCTCCGCCAGAAGTTCACTTCCCCGGCCATCACGGATTATTTTCCCGTTAAAGCCAGGGCCTCCCTCGCCACGCCGGACTGGATGGAAACGAAGGGATTCATCCCGCTTTTCAGGCTCGTGGGACGTATCGCCGACAGGTGCAAGGAACTCCAGCACGGCCGGTCCAACGCGTATATTCTGTATATCCTCATAACCCTCGTGGCCCTTTTGGCCTGGAAGCTGGGGTGATGCCGTGAGCGTGGCGCATTACGTTCTGGGTCTCATCCTGGCTCCGCTCCTCGCGGGGGTCATCAACCGGGTCAAGGCGAAATTCGCCGGCCGGCGCGGACGCCCCTACCTGCAACTGTATTACGATCTTGCCAAGCTGCTGCGAAAGGGCGCGGTGTATTCCACGACGTCCTCCACGCTTTTCCGGCTCGGGCCGCTCGTCAATCTCGGCGCGATCCTCGCGGCCCTGCTCTTCGTACCTCTCGGAGGCGTTCCCGCGATGCTGCATTTCAGCGGGGATTTCCTGCTGGCGGCGTACCTGCTGGCCATGGGCAGGTTCGCCATCATTCTCGCTGCTCTGGATACCGGTTCGGCTTTCGAGGGCATGGGGGCCTCTCGCGAAGCCACCTATTCCGCCCTGGCCGAGCCGGTATTGCTGGCCGCCTTCATCCCCCTGGGCATGACGGTCAAAACCTTCTCTCTCTCCCCCATGCTCGCGCCCTTCACGCCCCAGGCCTGGGAACAATACTGGCCGGTGCTCGTTTTGCTCGGCCTCGCGTTTTTCATCGTCCTGCTGACGGAAAACAGCCGCATTCCCGTGGATGATCCCGCCACGCACCTGGAACTGACGATGATCCACGAAGTCATGATCCTGGACCACGGCGGAGTCGACCTCGCGCTGATAGAATTCGCCGCGGCGTTGAAGCTCTGGTTCTTCTGCGCGGTGGTGGCCGGCGTGGCGATGCCCGACGTGACGCTCTTTACAGCCAATATCTCCGTCTGGAACGAAATCTTTGCCGGGCCGATCATCCCGCTGCTTTTTTCGCTGGGCGGCATTTTCACGGTGGCCGCGCTGGTGGGAGTCACGGAATCCGTCATGGCCCGGCTGAAGCTTGTCAAAGTTCCCGCCTTGTTAACCCTTGCCGGGGCCCTGGCGGCCCTGGCCTGCCTGTTCAGCCTGAGGTGAGTCGCCCATGCCGTTGGTGGAAATAGCCATACCGCAGAGTTTGCAGGCCGCGCTGGGGATCATCCTCATCCTCGACCTCTGCCTTCTGGCGACGGAACGCCAGATTCTCTGCATCCGGCTCCTGGCGGCGCAGGGGCTCGTTCTGGGCCTGTTGCCGCTCCTGGGCGACATCGCGCCCCTGGACTGGCATCTGCTGATCCTGACGGCGATATTCCTGATCATAAAAGCCGTGGCCCTGCCCCATCTGCTGCGGCGCTGCCACGCCACCTTGCCGCAGTCTCCGCC
>JAJBSY010000082.1:0-5976 GCA_020861205.1 Deltaproteobacteria bacterium
CTCGCCCCTCCCGCCGGAGCGCCGGGTTCCGACCCCGTCAACGGCAGGCGCGGCGACGAGGGGACGGGCAACCTGATCGATCTCGGCAACTTCACCGACGGCGATGACGACACGCTTACCGTTGCCACCGTCACTATCAACGGGGTTGCCGTTCCCGTCGGCGCGGCCACGGATATCGGCGACGGGCTTACCGCCACGGTCAACGCCGACGGCACGTGCACGATCACCGGCGTGTCCGGCGTCAAGCCCGCCGATCTCGACAAGATCGAGATCAGCGTCACGGTCAAGGATCAGCTCGGCGCGGAATCGAACGAAGGCTCCGTCACTCTTAATCTGACTGACGCGAACGCCGGGCCGCAGGGTGATGCCATCTTCGCCAACGACCAGATCGCGGCCGCGCTTTCCGGCACCCTTGACGGGCTGTTCACGGACCCGGAAGGCGACACGGTGCTTCTCACCTCCGTGACCTTCGGTTCCGAGACCAAGGACTGGGACGGGCTGGGCAGCATCTCCATCGACGGCGAGCACGGCACGTTGACCGTCACCAATACGGGCGACGCAACGAACCCGAACTACACCTACACCTACGAGCCGCATGACACGTCCGCGCCCGGTGATTCGGATTCCTTCTCCTTCACCGCCAAGGACAGTTTCGGCGAAGAGAGCACGGTGGACGGTTCGCTGAACATCACCCTTGAGGGCATCGACCAGAACCTCGCCCAGGGCGAGACCGCCGACGGCACCGCCTTCGGCTGGGATACGGGTGTGACTGTCTCCGGCGAAGGCCACAACAACATCGTCGGCGGCGCCGGCGACGACACGTTCACCCTGAAGGGTAGCGGCAGCGAACTGCACGCCGGGGCGGGCGACGACGTCATCACCGTGTCCGGTTCCGGGCATGAAGTACATGCCGACAGCGGCGAAAACGTCATCACCGTCTCGGGCGCGGGGCACCAGATCTACGGCGGCGGCGATGCCGACCACATCGACGGCCGTAACGGATCCGGCAACTTCCTCTTCGGCGGCGACGGCGACGACACCATCTACGCCGGCGCCAACGATACGGTCCGCGGCGGCCTCGGCGACGACGTCATGTACAGCGGCGAGGGCGAAACCTCGTTCGTCTGGGATGTCGAAGACATCGCCAGCGGCGGCCTGGACACGATCATGGACTTCTCCATGGACGACAAGCTGGTCTTTGACGACCTGTTCTCGGCCACGGGGACCTTCGACCTGGATGACGGCAAGCTGGTCATGGAAGTTTCCGTGGACAACGGCAACGCCAGCCAGACCGTGGAGGTGCACTTCTCCACGAGCGACAGCGGATACCAGGACTTCGTTACCGCCTACACCGACAACGCCGGCGACCAACAGGCCCAGGAAGCCTTGGTGGCGGCCCTCATCAAGGGCATTACCGGCTCCTGATTCCGTCCGCGAACCTGTAACCTTCCGGGACCGGAGCGAACGCTCCGGTCCCGGTTTCTTTATACCTTGCCGTCACCGGCCCGATGCTTATATGATTGGGGTAATGACACGCCTTCTTTCACTCATGCTTGCCATGGCGGCTGGGGCCGCGTTGGTGTTGCTCGTCCCGGACGCCGCCTACGCCTGGGGGCCGGGCGCGCACATGGTCACGGGGAACTGGATACTCCAGCACCTGGCGCTGCTGCCGTCTTTCGTCGCGGAACCGCTCGCGCGGTTTTCCGGCTTCTTCCTGCACGGCTGCCTGAGCGCGGACATCTTCATCGGCAAGGGCAGCGTCGCCAAAAAAGGGCACAGCCATAACTGGGAAAGCGGCCTCGCGCTCCTGGCGCGGGCCAAGTCCGCGCGTTCGCGCGCCTACGCCTACGGCTATCTATCCCACCTGGCGGCGGATACCGTGGCCCACAACGTGTTCGTGCCGTCCCTGTTTTCGCTCGCGCCCGGTAACGGCAGAATGGCCCACGTTTACCTCGAAATGCAGGCGGACCGGATGCTCTCCTGGGATAAGGCCCTGGCCCTGGCTGTTTTTCATGCGCACGGCAGTAAGAATACGGGCCGGATGCTCCAGAAGACATTGCGCCGCAACGCTTTTAAATTTCGGCTGCAATCCGGCGTGTATCAGGGCAGTATCGCGGTAGGCGGCAGCGCCTTGTGGCGGCGCTCGCTCCAGGCCGTGGACAGCCTGTTGCCGGGCCATGTGGCGGCTTCCCGCCTGGCCGATCTGCTCGAAACGGCGACGGGCGCGGTGGTTGACGTACTCCGTAACGGAGAAACGTCGCCGGTTTTCGCACTCGATCCCGTCGGCACCGCCGCCCTGGCCGAAGCCGTGGCGTTCCGCACCGGCCAGGGATTTCTCCCGTCCGGCGCGCCCGTTGACGCCGTTTCGCTTCCCGAGGCGTTACGGTCATTGCCGGTTCTGGAACCGGCCAAACCCAAGGTGGCCGTATGAAGCCGACCGCGTCCCGCATCCTGAAATACCTTCTGCTGGCCATCGCCGTGCTGGCGGTGCTGATCGTTCTGTTCATCAACCACAACCTGGCGTCCCTGGCCGACATGCTGTATCCCGGGAGTATGCCGTGGGCGCACGGCATACTGCTCATCGTTGAAGGAGCGGCCTTTTTCTGGTTCTGGCGGGCGGTTTTCGGCGGACGCGAGCACCTGCTGTACGCGGATGACGATACCCCGGAAGGGCGTCAAGCCTTTGCCCTCGAACTCGCGCGCAGGCTGCGGACGAATCCGCACCTCCGGGAGGCGGGAATCGCGCCGCCGGACCCGGACGATACGGAAGGCCTCCGCCGCTGCCTCGCTCTTTTGAACGAGAAGGCGGACGGGGAAATCGAGCAGAGCGCGAGGCGGATTTTTCTGGCGACGGCTCTTTCCCAGAACGGAAAATTGGACGCCCTGATTGTTTTCACGTCGCTTTGCCGCCTGGTATGGCGCATTTCCGCCATATACAACCAGCGCCCCCACCCCCGTGAAATTCTTTCCCTGTACTGGGCGGTGGTTACCACGACCTTTCTGGCCCTGTCCCTGGAGGAGCTTGATATCACGACGGAAATAGGCGTCGGCTTCGGCCAGGCGCTGCACGCCATGGCCCCGGCTGGTCTGACCGCGAGCATCCCCTTCGCGGGCAAGGCGCTGCAAACCGTGACCTCGGCTGCCATCGACGGTACGGCCAACTGCTACCTCGCCCTTCGCGCCGGTATCATCACGCGCAACGCCTTCGCGTATGCCTTTGCCGCAAAGCGTCCCTCCCGCGCGGCGGTCTTCCGTGAGGCCGGCGGGCTCCTGCTTTCCATGTCAACGTCCCTCATGGACAAGCTGGGCGTCGGCGTCGCCGACGCGCTGACCGGCGCGGTACGGACGGCGCAGACCAAGACCGTGCGGGCGAGCAGGGGAATCGTGCGGAGTATCGGGGCCGGGTTTCGCGTCAAATCACGGGAAACGGACCAGGGCGAATCCGGTTGATTTACGCGGGCACAGTCCTCCGAGCTGGAATGCATATCAAACAAAAAAGGCCTGTTCAGGCCTTTTTTGTTGCTCGGAAAATGGGGGGTGCTTAGTCCAGGTCCGCGAACTTTATCGCGATCTCGGCCACGGCATCCCGAATTTCTTCAAACGCTTCGACCACCTCGGGGTCAAAGTGCGTTCCCTTCCCCTCGCGGATAATGGCGTACGCCTCCCCGTGCGACATGGGCTCCTTGTACGGCCGGCGGCTGATAAGCGCGTCATACACGTCAACGATGGCCATCATGCGGGCGGAGAGGGGGATGCTTTCGCCGGAAATGCCTTCCGGATATCCGTTGCCGTCCCATTTTTCATGGTGATAGTAGGCGATCTCCCGGGCCGTGTTGAGGAACGTCTCCTCCGTGCCCAGGGTTTTGGCCGCAGCGTCCAGCGTTTCACGGCCGTAGACCGTATGCCGCTTCATTTCCTCAAACTCTTCCGGCGTCAGGCGGCCGGGTTTCAACAGTATGCGATCCGGTACGCCCACCTTGCCGATGTCGTGCAGGGGGGCCGTCTTGTATATCAGCTCGATTATTTTCGGCGTGAGCTCCTCGGCGAATTTCGGCTTGCGGGCAAGGTGCTTCGCCAGCTCGTGGATGTAGTACTGGGTCCGCCGGATGTGGTGGCCGGTTTCGTTGTCCCGCGTTTCCGCGAGCGAGGCCATGGAAATAATCAGGGCGTCCTGCAAGGCTTCCAGTTGGAGGGTGCGCTTCTTGACCTGATCTTCCAGGATGTCGTTTTGTTCTTGCAGGAAGGAGCGGGCCTGTTTCAGCGCCAGATGCGTCTGAACCCGGGCCATGAGAATGGCGGGCGTTATGGGCTTGGTTATGTAGTCCACCGCGCCGAGCTCGAAGCCCTTCGTCTCATCCTCGTCCTGGCTTTTGGCGGTCAGGAAAATGATCGGAATGGTCGCCGTGGCGGGATTCGCCTGCAATTGGCGGCAAACCTCGTAGCCGTCCATGCCGGGCATCATGATGTCCAGGAGGATGAGGTCGGGATGCGGTTCGGCGAAGGCGATCTGTAACGCCTTCTGGCCGTTTGTCGCCACCTTGTTCTTATATTGATCTCCCAGAAGGCCGCACAGCAGCGTGATGTTGTCCGGGGTATCGTCAACAACAAGAATGGTTTGTTTCTCTGCAACTGGGGCCACGTATCTTCCTCGATTTGCGCGTCCGTTTTTCAGGTTTGTTGTCGGGCGGCACAAAATTCTTTTTTATTATTTATTATTGCATGGAGAATGATAATTCCATGCCTGATTCTGAAGTATATGCATTGCTCGCAAACTAGGCAATGCTCTGCAAAAGAAAAACTCGTGCAACCTGCCGAGAACCGCGACCGCTCTGAATATTTTCGAACGATTCCGTTACGGTTTTCCGGCGATAGCCTCTATCTCCACCATGGCGTCCCTGGGGAGCCGCGCAACTTCAAAACAGCTCCGGGCGGGAAACGGCTGGTGAAAATACTCCGCATAGATGGCGTTAAGTTCAGCGAAGTTGGCAAGATCGCTCAGGAACACGGTGGTTTTGAGAACGTTGGAGAGTGAACTTCCGCCAGCCTCCAGAATTGCCCGCAGGTTGTTGCAGGCATTATGGACCTGTGCCGCGAACGAACCGGGAAGATTGCCGTCGAGATCCATACCGAGCTGCCCGGAAACGAAAAGAAGATTGCCGGAAACCCTCGCCTGCACGTAGGGGCCGATAGCTGCGGGAGCCTTGGGGGTTGCGATACTGTCAGTCATCGTTGTTTCTCCTTGGCGGGGCGGACCTTTTATTTTATGTAACCGATTCAATCCTATATACTGACGGGCCTGAAGAAGGCAAGGCCTGTGGGGAATATGTCTTTTCCTGTATTATTGAAACGCGCGAGGGCTTCATGGTACGTGTAAACCGGGCCCGCCGGAGTTATCCAATGGATAAAAGACCGCAGCCGCCGGAACCGAACAGGGCGGAAGAGGAAAAACGCAATGCCGCCATGGCTTCCATTGCCGCCGCGGTATTGTTGACGACGCTCAAACTCGGCGTGGGGCTGGCTACCAACAGCCTGGGGGTTTTGTCGGAGGCCGCGCACAGCGCGTTGGATCTCATGGCGGCGGGGATGACCTATGCCGCCGTCCGGATCGCGGCCTTCCCGCCCGATCCCGGGCATCCGTACGGGCACGGCAAAATCGAGAATCTTTCCGCTCTCGTGGAAACGGTGCTGCTCATGGCGACCTGCGCGTGGATCACCTGGGAGGCGGTGGATCGTCTGTTTTTCAACCCCGCCGTGGTGAAGGCCTCCATCTGGGCCGTGGCGGTCATGGGGGTATCCATTATCGTGGATTACTCCCGTTCACGGATGCTCATGCGGGTGGCGAAAGAACACCGCAGCCAGGCCCTGGAGGCGGACGCCCTGCATTTTTCCACGGACATGCTGTCTTCCGCCGTGGTTCTGGTCGGGCTCGGGGGGCTTTTCCTGGCTGAATGGCTGCCGGAAACCTCGACCGCCCGT
>JAJBSY010000082.1:5986-7202 GCA_020861205.1 Deltaproteobacteria bacterium
CCCGTCCCTGGCTGGAGCGGGCCGACGCCTTGGCCGCATTGGGCGTTGCCGGTATCGTGCTGCGCATCAGCTGGTCATTGGGAAAAAGGGCCGTCAACGTGCTGCTGGACGCGGGGGATGCGGCCTTGGCCGAAAATATCCGGTCGGCACTTGGCGGTCTCGCGGGCATTCGCGGCATAGAAAGCGTGCGCTTGCGCCATAGCGGGCCGGACCTGTTCGTGGACCTCGCGCTGTCGGTGGATAAAGCCATCATGGTGGAAGAAACCGGGCATATGCGGAACGCGGTCGAGGCGGCCGTGAAGGGCGTGAAGGAACATGCGCTGGCGAACGTCGTCTTTTTGCCGTTCGACGCCGGGGACGGCGACCGTATCGCCCGGCTCAGAGGGCTTGCCGCGGCGCACGGGCTTGTCATTCACGCGGTGGACGTCCTGGAGCTCGAAAGCCCGGATCAGGACGGCCATGTGCTGGTGGAGATGCATGTGGAATTTCCCCCGGAAACGCCGCTTCGGGAAGCTTTTTACCGGGTCGAGGTTTTTGAGCGCGAATTCAGGAAGTCGCGCCCGGCCGTGACCATGGTCACGCATATCGAGCCATCCGGCGAAATGGGCCGCGAAAAACTCGTGTCGCTCGTGGATTCGCGGGAAATCATGAAAACCGTTTCCCGCGTCGTGGCGGAAGAGCCGGGCGTACGAGACCCGCATAACGTGATCGTCCGCAGCTTCGGCAACGGGATGTGCGCGAGTTTCCATTGCCGCATGGACCCCGACGCCAGCGTGGATACGGCGCACGCCGCCGCGACCAGGTTGCAGACGGCCTTGCGCAGGGAGTTCCCGGAGTTGGGGCGGGTGACGGTGCAGATGGAACCCCTTCCGCCCGCGTCCGATACAATCGGGTGACCCGGAAAAGTCGAATGGCGAAGATACGCCGGATCACGACGGGCCGGGTGAGGCTTTCCCCGGCCCGTTCGTGATCAACGGCGTGTGGCCTAACGAATTGGTTGTGCGTTTGATCCGATGTGGATACCGGAGCGGCGTGGAGCCTACGCCGAAAAAACGTGGCAACGCGGCGGTTCCATGCTCGATAGGGAACCGTGATAATAATGGAATTGTAAGCCGTCCGGCGCGAGCCTGTGCGAATGACGAACGGAGGCGCTATGGAAAAGAGCAAGCGAAGCATAACGGTACTCAAGGACGGCCCCTATAAAGTGGAAGGAGGC
>JAJBSY010000398.1 GCA_020861205.1 Deltaproteobacteria bacterium
AGTACGTCGTATCCGTCGGCGACGCGGTCAAACGCGGCGACCATATCGGCCACGTGGGCCGTACCGGCCGCGCCACCGGCTACCATCTGCATTTCGAAATCATCGACGAGGGCCGGAACCTGGACCCGGCGCAGCACGTCTGGCTCGGCTCCGAGCTGGTCCTCGGCCCCACCGATCTCGACCCGGAAACCGTGCCGAGAACGAGCGTTGCCGAACCCGGCCGCTACACCCCCAGCCGTATGTATTAAAACCGCATTTTTTGCTTGGCCGATCGGCCGGGAATGGCTACATTCGCTTTCCCGGAGCGTAGCGCAGTCTGGTAGCGCGCCTGGTTTGGGACCAGGATGTCGGAGGTTCAAGTCCTCTCGCTCCGACCAGTTAAAATAAAGGGTTACGGATAAATTTCCGTAACCCTTTTTCTTGGTAGGTACAAAAGCAGGTACAGACGGTCGGTGTCGAGCACCGCCTACCGCCCCAAGATCGCCCAGGCGCACCGCATGTCGAGGTAATCCGCCCAGGCCTGCATCATCTTTTGCCGCTCCGGGAGCAGTTCCGAACGCTGGTACGCGGCCCGCACCTGGTTCCTGTCCACGTGGGCGAGCTGCCGTTCGATGGCCTCGCTGGGCCAGCCCTGCTCGGAAAGGACCGTGGCGGCCATGGCCCGGAAGCCGTGGGCCGTCATGATTTCCGGCGGATAGCCGATGCGCCTGAGAGCCGTGTTCAATACCCTGCCGCCCATGTGCCGGTTTTTGTCCCAACGGGACGGGAAAAGCCAGCGGCCGTCTCCGGTAAGGGCGCGCAGGCCGCGCAGGACGTCCTGCGCCTGGCGCGACAAGGGAACCAGGTGCGGCCGCTTCATCTTCATCTTTTCCGCCGGGATGCGCCAGACGGCCGTATCCATTTCCATCTCGCCCCATTCCGCGCAGCATAATTCGCCGGGCCGCACGAAGGTGAGCGCCGCCAAGAGCAGCGCGTACCGCCGCTGCTTCGACCGGAAGGCGTCGATATCTCGCATGAGGCGGCCGATCAGCCTGGGTTCGGTAATGGCGGCTCTCGGCCGGTGCTTGTGGGGCGTGAGCGCCCAGCCGAGGTCGCGGGCGGGGTTGCTGAAAACATGCCCGCAGGCGATGCCGTACCGCATGATCTGGGATATGTGGCTCTTGATCTTCCTGGCCGTGACGAAGGTGCCCCGGCCTTCGACCGTTTGCAGGATGGCCAGGATCGTCGGCGCGTCAATTTTTTTCAACTGCTTGTTCCCGAGAACGGGCATGACGTCCCGCTCCAGCCGCCGCCAGGATTCCTCGGCGTACTCCATATCCCCGCGCAGCATATACCGTTCCCACCATTCCCTGGCCACGTCCCGGAACAAGACCTTTTCACCCTGTGCCATACAACCTCCTTTTTTGAGGCTTATCGGCAATTTTACACGCCTCCCGACGTGGGAGGGGTGCATGGGGATTACATTCGGAACATAGTTGGCTCTTTCGGTTGGGCCAAAGGTACCGAGGTTATGCGTTCGGGCGGGGCCTTTTATGAAAGCGGTTGGAATTATATTAGTTCTGCGGCCCACCCGGATGGAGACAGGCTCGCCAATGGGGATTTTGTACTTAACCCTTCCCGTGTCGTGCCGACCGGCAACGCCAACAAACCTCGCGCATTCGGGGCGCTCGCCTGCGTTTACCTCGGCAATCCCAAATAGACGCAAGCCAGAGCGCCGAAGGCGCGGGGCTGTGTTTTGTTGAAAGTTGCTATCTGTCTAGAAGAGTCAAACTCCAGATAGTTATCCGTGTCCGGGGATGTTCCTGAAGCACCGCTCGCAAAAATAGCGGTCAGATTAGGGTCATTCCGGGATAAAAAAGCTCCATTTCCGCGCGCGGACCAACGAAAAGCAGAACTTAAGCTTGAATTTCCGGAAAAAGCGAGAGAGCCTAATAATCTTGGAATCCCGTCCCCATGCACCCCTCCCACGTCGAGAGAGTCGAAACCCGCGGCTTCGGCGTACATGCCGCGCAGGTCCGGGAGGCGCAGGGCGCCGGTATTCCTATCCGGCGCATAGAACGGGGCGCCGCCGATGCCGTTCCAGCCGACTTCCGTGCCGTCGGCCAGCGTGGCCCACGTCGCCGTGGTCATGGCCTGCCATTCCGCTTCCGTCTTGCACAACAGCCGGCCTTCGGCGGTTTGCAGGTAAGCCCACGCTTCGGGATAGAGCATGGCCGCGTTTACGAGCAGACCGCCCTGCGCGGGCTGGAAGCCCGGCCGCAGCGTCGGGTGGCGGAAAAAGTAAAACTCGCACAACTCGTACCCGGTCGCGGCCTGAACCGCCTTGCCCCAGTAGGCCGCGTTGTCCGTGGGCTGCGGACCGGCCGCCGTGCCCGGCCCGGAAGGCTGGGCCGCCTGGTACAGCACGCCGTCCGTGCCGAGGCAGACCGCCGCTTGCGCGTAGTCGGTCAGCGGCGAATAGCGCATGATGCCGTACCGCTCCGCCTCCATGATCAGGCCCGACATTTCATAGTCGAGCTGGTTGTTTTTGGCCGAATCCCACACGGCCATGTAGCTTTGGCCGTTTTCCACGTCTTCCGCGTCCAGCGCCGTGTTGCGGTAGGCGACGTTCGGCGACGGCGGCGTCGGAATGATGGTGCGGGCGTTTTTGGCCACTTGCGCGCGCATAGTCAGATTTCTTGCGTCCATGGTAGTCCCCCTGTTGTTACATGGTAAAATGGGTTGATCCGACGGCGCACGGCGCATGATCGCAACCGTGGTCGCCGCCCCTGTCCGAGGCGAAAAAGCTGTTCGGGACGAACATCACGATATCGCCGACGCGCAGCGTCGCTGGATACGGTAGCGCGTACCGCTCGTCCGCCAGACTGTCCGTGACGGCCCGCGTATACAGGGCGAGCGCCGTTTTGCTGATGGACGACGGCACGTGCAGCGCCACCCGCATTGGGCCCGTTTTGACGAAACTCGCGCCGTAGCCGGTCACCGCCTCCCCTATCCGCGCCAGTTCGGGCACGGACGAGGTGAGCGCGTGGTTCTTCATGATGCGGGCCAGGATGTTGCGCCGATAATCGGGATCCGCCGCCGGAACATAGGCGGCGAAGGGCGCGTTCAGGCACCATGCCGCCGTCTGGTCGGCCCCCTGCCCGCCGGTATCCGCGAAAAACCAGGTCGAGTCGTCGTAGGAATACGGCGCACGCGGTTCCCCCACGATGCGGCCGAGCGCTTCGAGGTTTTCACCTTCACCGTCGTGGAGCGTCCGTTTTCGCATGAGGTCCAGGACCGCGTCGTACAGGTCCTGGCACTGGTTCAGGATGACGGCCAAAAATTGCCGCAGCACGCAGGACGGCACAAACTGCGAAAGCAGCCGCCCGAGCCCCTCCGCCGCCCGGTCGCGGCGGTATTGCGAGAAATCGACTTTGTAGGATGCCGGAATCATGACGCCCCCTAGTCGTTGACGGTTACGATGATGGCGGCCGCGTCCCACGCCGACACCACGTTCCAGGGAACGGCGATGTCGTCTTCGGCAAGCGCGTCCGGCGACGTGCCGATGCGCAGGGAATCGATCCTGTGTCCCGGTACGGTGTTGATCGGGGTATAGAGCCGCGTACGCACGATATCCTCGCCCGGGGGGAATCCCGCCCGGTTGCCCTCGCCGCCGTATGCGGCGTAGGCGACGAGCGCGTCCTTGATCCGGTCCGCCCCGTTGCCGGGAAAAGCCGCCCGGTCCGTGATGGTCACCGTGAGATCGACAAACACCGGCAGTTCCTCCGGCCTGGTGAAGCTGACAGGGTACGGCATGTCCTGGTCGTCGAAAAAGGTCTCGGTCGTATTGCCGTACCCGACCTGGCCGGTCGGCAGGCGCAGGAACACGGCTTCCGCCACGGCCCTGTCCTCGCCGCCCACGGCCACCACCGCGACTTCCTTGAACGGTATGCCCCGCTCGTCCGCCGGGTAGGTTCCGCTGTTCTGGTACGCGCGGGAAAAGATAACCCCCGGTACGTTGGCGACGGCCGCGCGGATCGCCTCTATCTGGCGGTAGCTGGTAAGCGAGGTGCTCTGCTGCTGCCGCACCCGCAGTTCCGTATCCGTCTCCTCGCGCGTGCCGACGGAAAGCGTTTCCACGTTTACGGCTCCCGTCCAGCCGCCGCCCGTGAGCGGCGTCAGGATGGCGAACACCGTTCCGGGTTCCGGATCATGAGGACCGGTTTCGGTGCACCGGGCTGTGACTGTGCCGCTCCCGGCCTGGTCCAAAACCACGTCGTCCATAGTCGCGAAGGAGAGCGACCCGTCGCCCGTGCCTATCAGGCTCCCGGCCGGGATGAGCGTTCCGGCGTTGCCGACCAGCCGCATCATGATGACGGTCGGCTCCCCGTATTTGCGGGTTATGGCATTGAGCTGCACCGTGCCGCTCTGCCCGGCCCCGTAGTTCTTGAGCGGGTCGAACTGGACGGCGGCCATGCCCGCGGCGGCCCAGCAGTCGCCGATGCCGGTCGCGGCGATGCCCAGGATCTGGCCGATGACGGAGTCGTCCGTCAGGTTCAGGAAGGGCCGCTCGCCCGTTGCCGGGTCCACGATTTCCGCCGCCTCCAGGCGCATTTCTTCCAGGATGTCCGCCGCCCGTTTGGGCTCGAACCCTTGTGCTGTCATGCCTGCCATATCATTCCTCGTTCATTGTGAGGGTTATCGCTTCACTCGTGCCGTCTTCCAGCATGATCTCCATATAGACGCCGAACTCCCTACCCGAAGAGCGCGCGTGCAGGGAAAGGACGCGCTGAACGCCGTCCGTTTCCAGGGTTTCCCGGCGGATGCGCAGTTCCGCCGCCGTCCGGTCCCGGCTGCCCAGGATGGCGCCGCTCTTCGCGCCCTTCCTACCGGCCGTATACCAGGGCAGGCCCGCGCCGGTCGCGAGGAACCATTCGCCCAAGTGCCGCCAGAGACGGATTTTCAGCCGCTGGATGATCTCGTCCCGGCCGGTCACGATGCCGCCGGTCATATCGTGCGTGCGCGCGTCAAGCGCCAGGTCCCAGGTCATTGCGTCGGCCCTCCCGTGTTGAGGTTGCCCGCCTGAACGCCGGAGTGCCGGTGGGTGTCCAGATCGATGCCCCGGGCGGTGACAAAGCTGCCGTTCCGGGATTGCAAGGTGTTCTCGATAGTGTCCGGACCGTTTCCACCCTCCGCGTCGCCCAAGGAAATATTGCTGCCCACCAGCGTATTCCGCGCCGGGGTGCGGCTTTCGATCGGCCCCTGACTGGTCTGGGCGATGCCCGCCGGGGCGCACGCCGTTATTTTCCCGTCCGCCATGGTCACGCTGCGGACCAGGGCGCCGTAGCCGGGCAAGGCCTGGATGGTAGTCACGATGTCCGTGCCGATCCGCTCGGAAAGCGCGGACATGACCGCCCCCTGAAAGGCGACGTGCATCTCCGTGTTCGCCCATCCCGCGTGGACCGTTACCTTGGTAAGGCCGGAACGGATGGCGTCGCGGGTATCCCGCGCCAGGTTGCAGATGGAGAGAGTCGAGGGCGACGGCTGGCCCATGACGGTCTTGTTGATGGAACACGCCATTTTCAGACCGTTCAGGCTGCCGTCCGACGCGATCTCGATGCTGGTCCCTTCCTTTTGCCCGCGCCATTCCTCCAAGGGGCCGAGGACCGCCACCAGGCGGCGCATGTATGGGGAAACGTCGCTCATGGCCGGTACCTCGCCTGGACCGTATCCATTGGATCGAGTGCCGGGAATAGATTTTCCTCGCCGGAACCCATCCAGGCCAGATGGAGCGTATCGCCGGGCGCTTCCATCCCGCCGAGGTCCGTATCCGTCTCTGCCACGGCCAGGAGACACGCGTCCTTGAAGGCGTCGCCCAGCCCTTTGAGCAGGTTCGCGGATCCCGGCACAATGGGTATCCCGGTGGCCAGGGCCTTTTCCGATGTGTCGCGGATATCCAGCAGCCAGCGGCGTTCCGGCCCGTTGCTGTAATAGGTGCGAAAACGATACAGGCCGTTGCCGGTATCAACGGTGACGACGCGCGCGCCGTCAGCGGTAAGGGGAATCAGGATCATCACAGCCCCCCGAGCAGTTTTTTGAGTTTGGCCGATCGCGCGTCGTCCACGACCTTCGGTTCCTGTTGGCCGCCTTCCACCTCGCCGCTGTGGGTCTTGCCGGCCTCGCCCTCCAGGTCGCCGTCTTCCCGCCCCACGACGGTGAGCTGCACGCGGCTGATCTTTTGCAGCCCGAGCGTGCATTGCTGCGCCCCCTTGAAGGGAGCCGAATGCAACGGGGAAAGGGAGACGATGACCATATCCCTATACAGGGCGTGTTCCGTCTCCACCTCCAGGAGCCGGGCTTCCTCCTTCATTTTTTTGAAGGATTCGAACACGTCGCGCGCGGCGTTCGTGCCGTCGCCCGCGTTGCTCATGGAAAAGGTAACGGTCAGCTCGTCCGGGTTCTGGATGACGTGGTCCGTTACGGCCGCGCCGGATTCCATGGCGACGCGCGCGTCGCCTGGGCGGAGAGGGTGTGGCTTTCCGACTGCTTGACGGAAACCTCGACCCCGGCGAGCATGGGGCCGCCCCGCAGGATGCCCACGCTCATGGTTTCGGTTTTTTCCGCTTGGAACATTGTGTGCCGCCTTTTGGGTATGGGTGATGAGGGAAGCCAGCCGCGTAGACGCGGTTCGGGCAAACATGGATAATTTTGTCGTGCGGGGAGAATTGTTCTAGATAACCATAGGAGCGCTTGAAGTTCCCGGTGTTATCTCGTAGATATGATTGCCGCCGTTTTTCCTGGCAATGGTATCCGCGACCGCCCTGGGATCGCTAGCGCCGTCAATATAGTAGGTATGATATACATTGCCATAAGAGGCCGAACGTCCCCCTATTATTCCCGCGTCATCGCCGTAAGACATCGGGAGCATCCATTGATGCTGCTCGGGCAGCGGCCATTTTTTCATAGATTCATCATAGGCTTTCAAAATCTCTCTAAAATCTTGCACTGTTTTTTTTAAATCTTCATATAGGTCAATTACCGCTCCTCGCTTGTCGGAGTCTTTTTGGGCCATATACACTTTTGATGGATTAATCTTCTCCGAAAGCTGATTTCTCTTTCTATCGTTATACCGTTTTATCTCTTGCTCTCTATCCGATTGATCTATGGAAAACTGAGTTCGGAAATTGGTCTGCAAGCC
>JAJBSY010000160.1 GCA_020861205.1 Deltaproteobacteria bacterium
GTATGGCACCGTAGCCCTGGGTCAGTCGTGCATGGTTTCGTCATACACGGGAACGAACCGCAGCAGAAAAAGGCTGGCGGCCGCGATGGCGCCCATGGCCAGAAAACCGGCCGCAAACCCCACATGGTCGCCGAACAGGCCGAGAATCCCGGGCATGACGCCGATTCCGAAGAAGGACCCCGCCGGCACGCCGAGGCCGAGCGCGATGGGCTGGCGGCGGAGCGGGAAGACTTCCGCCACCATGGTGAACAGCGCGGGGAAGGCCATGGCCGTGAACAGGGGCTGCACGAACATGCCGATGATGAACGGCGTGAGAAACGGCAGCCCCATGGCGAAGAGCGACAGGGCATAAATGCTGAAGCAGGCGATGAGCGTCTTGCGCGTGCCGAAGCGGGCGCTGAGAACCCCGCCGATCAACGCGCCGAACGGCATGGAGAGCCGTGAAAGCGATACCAGCAGGGCCGCGGTGTCCGACGATAAGGCTCTTTCCTCCACCATATGCATACTCAGGATACTGAAGGGCGCGAACTGGCCGGCAATCGCCAGGCCGACAAACCAGGCGAACAGCCACAATGTCCGTTTGCGGGCGACCGTGGCCATCCGTTTGAGGGAGACGGATCCGCCCACGGGCTCGTCGCCCCCCCGGCTGAAAAAGAAAAAGGCGAGGCCGGCGGCGACGCTCATCCAGCCCATGTAAGAAACCGTGCCGCGCCATCCGAAATGGGTGGAACCGAATTCCGCCGCCAGCGGCGCGAGGAGGAAGCCCACGTTCGGCCCCAACTCGTGAACGGAAACGGCTTTGCTCCACTGATTCTGCCGCACGAGGCTGCGGAGCACGCTCATCCCGGCGTTGAAGTATTGGCCTGACATAAGGCCGAATACCACGAACAAAAGCGAAAGAACGACGATAGAATGGGCAATGGCCATCAGTTGAAAGACGAGGCCGCCGAAAATCAGGGAGGCGGCCACAAGCACGCGCGGTTTGATAACCGCGCAGGCCGGGCCGGAAAGAAGCATACTCGCGGTATATCCGATTGACATGTAAAACAGGAAGCGGGTCGAAGCGGCGTGGGTGATGGCGAACTCATCCTCAATTCCCGGCAGAAGCGGTCCGAAAAAAGCCCGGGTCAGATAGTTCACGACAAAGACGAAGCTGACGAAAAGCACCCAAGGCAACACGGCCCCGAACGGTTTGTCCGGGGCCGTGTTGCCTGCTCCCGCGGAGTCAGGTTTATCAGTCATGGCAAAAATCCGTTAGTTACGCGCGGCGTCATCGCCCCGCAAGCACCCGGCGGCATTCCGCCTTGCCGGGCGCCTTCAGCCATGTCTTACTGAACCTTGACAATTTTGGCTACATTAATCTTGACGAGTCGCGGCGTTTTTTTCAGCGTTCCATGCAGCTCGACAACGTTCGTGGGGGCGATGTCCTGGCCGCGCCACGTCTGGTCGGGGATGGAGACCAGGATGGAGCTGGTCTCGTCTTCGAACACATACTGGTCGCTACCCACATGTTGCGCAATGCTGCCTTTCACGACCACCGGGGTTCCGGCCTTCGCATACCGCGCCTGCTCCACGGTGACCCGGGCGACAGCGGGCTCTATGAGGCTTGCGGGCCACATCTGCGGCGGCAGAGATTGCGATCCACCCACATAGGCGCTCAGAGCCGCGGAAGGAAGGGCGCATAATGCCAGGGCATGAAATACGGCTGTGATACCCTTTGTGAATCTCATATGTCACCTCTCGTGTTTTTCGGATTTTGTAGAATGTCCGCCATGAGCTTTGGACTATAATATTCACGATATCAGCTTGGAATAACTGGAAGAACTTTGGCCTGGCCGGGAAGCGCGGTATTCAATCGTGCCAAAAAAACGGCGGCGTGATTTTGCGTCACGCCGCCGTTTTGAATGCTGACCGGAGTTATTGCACTTTAACGATTCGTTCGACCTCAACCTCCACGCTGTTCCAGTCCTTGTCCACCTCGCCGTGGATCTCGACGGTATCACCGGGGGCGATCGTCTGCCCGGCCCACTTGTCCCCGTCGATCTCCACGCGAATGGTGCCGGAAGCGTCCCGGAAGAGATACTTGTCCTTGCCCAAATGCTGCACGATGTTGCCGCGCAGGACGACATGGGCGTCATCGCGCATGGTCGCCGCATCCTTGGCCGTTGTCGGGGAAAGCCCCGGGCCGGAAAACCCGCCGGCGGGAGCGTCGGCCGAGCCCGAAACAAAGCCGCCCCCGGAGGCCGCCGGCGCAAGGGAAGGCGTTACGCCGAGAATGAAAACACAAATCAGAAAAACGATCATTTTTTTCATGGAGCACCTCGTATACGTTTCCATATCCATACCCGATAATTCCGCGGGAGACAGCTATTTATTACCCCCTTGACATCTAACTGCGATAGGCGGCGTTGCAATCGACATAGGCGTGCGTGAGGTCCGAGGCGAGCAAGGTGTACGAACCGCCGCCGCTGCCGAGAGAGATGTCTATGGCGATGTCGCGGCCTTGCAGCGGTTCTTCGAGCAGGGCGTCAAAATCGATGGCGACCGGCTGTTCGTCACGGAAAAGCTCGACGCCGCAAAGGCTTACCCGGACGTCTTTCGCCTGGAACGATGCGCCGCTCCGGCCGACGGCGGCCACGATCCTTCCCCAGTTGGCGTCCTTGCCGTACATGGCGGTTTTGACGAGTTGGGAGTGACCGACGGTCCTCGCCACCTTTTCGGCGTCCGCGTCATCCGCGGCCCCGGTAACCGCGATGCGCAAAACCTTGGTGGCGCCTTCGCCGTCCCGGACCAGCATGTAGGCAAGCTCGCCCAAGATTTTTTCAAGGGCCGCGCGCAACAGGGAGAGGTCATGCCCCTCGGGGGTCACGCCGGAGGCGCCGTTGGCGAGGCCGTAGACCGTATCGTTGGTGCTGGTGTCGCCGTCCACAGTGACCCGGTTGAACGTGACGTTAACGGCCTCTCTGAACATGCGCTGCCATACGTCGAGCGGAACGAGCGCGTCGCAGAGCACGACGCACAGCATGGTCGCCATGTCGGGGCAGATCATGCCCGCGCCCTTGGCCATGCCCGCAAGGGTGATCGTGCCGTTTTCCGTCGCGATTGCAGCCCCGCTGAATTTGGGAAACGCATCCGTCGTCCGCATGGCGTCGGCGAATTCCTTCACGCTTGCGGATCCCAGTTTGGGCGCGAGCTTGGGAATGGCCTTTTCCCAGAGATCCATCTTCATCTGCGCGCCGATAACGCCGGTGGAAGCCGGCAGAATTTCCGTCGCTTGCAGGCCGCAGGCGTTGGCCGTCCACCGGAGCGTCTCGCGGCAGTTGGCTATGCCCTCTTCGCCGGTGCAGGCGTTGGCCTGGCCGGTATTGATCAGCACCGCCCGCATGGGCCTGCCGTTGCGGACCTGCTCCCGGGCCACGATAACCGGAGCCGCGACAAACGCGGCCTGGGTGAATACCGCCGCCGTGACGGCCGGAAAGTCGCTGACGGCAAGGCAGATATCGGGCCGAACCGTCTGCCGGAACCCGGCGTTGATGGTGGCGAGCCGAAAACCTTTGGGGAGTTGGGTTGTCATGGGCATATCCTCGATTTCACTGTGCATGGATGGCGGAAAAGAAACGCGCGGAATGCCGCGAACGGGCGCGCTCCCGGGGAAATTGGCAAGCGATCCTCCGGGAAACGGCCGGCGCCGGGTCTAGCGGCCGGCGCCGCAGCATTTCTTGTATTTCTTGCCGCTGCCGCAGGGGCAGTCGTCGTTGCGGCCCACCTTGGGGGCTTCGCGTTTGACCGTGGAAGGCTTCGGCGCATCGGAACCGGAATAGGAAAGATTGGATGCGCTGCTTTCCTTGTGTTTGAACTCCGAAGGCGCGGATTTTGGCGCCTCGTCCTCTTCGGCGGCTTCGGGGTCCTGGGCGGCGTCCAGTTGGAGGCGGACGCGGGTCAGGGATTTCAACACGTTTTCACGGATGCGGAAGATCATGTCCTGGAACATCGCGAACCCTTCGCGCTTGTATTCCTGCTTGGGGTCGCGCTGACCATAGCCGCGCAAGCCTATGCCGTCGCGGAGCTGGTCCATGGCGAGCAGGTGTTCCTTCCAACTGCGGTCGAGTTCCTCCAGGACGAAATAGCGCAGGATGTCCCGGTACAGGGGGAGCCCCGCGAGCTTGAGCTCCTCGAGGATGCGGAGTACGCCCGCCTTGGTCTCCTCTTCCGAGGGAAGCGTTTCCTTGTCCCAGAACCGCGGCAGGTTGAACACCTCCGCCAGCCGGGACATCACGAAGGCCTCCTGCTCCGGTTCCAGGTTGCCCCTGGCGGCGAACACGGGCTCGTACACGTCGTCGAGGACGTCGTCGAGGAATTCCATGACCATGCCCTCGGCGTCTTCGGTCATCATGGTTTCGCGGCGCATGGAGTAGATGACCTCGCGCTGCTGGTTCATGACGTTGTCGAAATCGAGCAGCGTCTTGCGTATTTCGAAGTTATGGCCCTCCACGCGCTTTTGGGCGTTTTCGATGGCCCGGGAAATCATGCGGTGTTCGATGGATTCCCCTTCCTGCAATCCGAGGGTCTGCATGATGCCCGCGATGCGCTCCGAGCCGAAGAGCCGCATGAGGTCGTCTTCGAGGGAGAGATAGAACCGGGAGGAGCCGGGATCGCCTTGCCGGCCGGAACGGCCGCGCAGCTGGTTGTCGATGCGGCGGCTTTCATGGCGCTCGGTGCCGAGGATGTGCAGCCCGCCGAGCTCGCGCACGCCTTCGCCCAGCACGATGTCCGTGCCGCGACCGGCCATGTTGGGGGCGATGGTGACCTTGCCCTTCTGGCCGGCTTCGGCGATGATGGCCGCTTCCTGTTCGTGATGCTTGGCGTTCAGGACATTGTGGGGGACCCCCGCCTTTTTGAGGACGGAAGAAAGCATTTCCGAGGTTTCGATGGAAATGGTGCCCACCAGGACGGGCTGGCCCTTGGCGTGCAATTCCTTGATCGCTTCCACGATGGCCTCGTATTTTTCCTTTTTCGTCCGGTAGACCACATCGGCCATGTCCTTGCGGATCATGGGCTTGTGGGTGGGGATGGACAATACTTCCAGCCGGTAAATCTCATTGAATTCCACGGCCTCGGTATCGGCGGTGCCGGTCATGCCGGCCAGTTTTTCATACAGCCGGAAGTAGTTCTGGAACGTGATGGAGGCCAGGGTCTGGTTTTCCGCCTCGACCTTGACGTGTTCCTTGGCTTCCAGGGCCTGGTGCAGGCCGTCCGAGAAACGGCGGCCGGGCATGAGGCGGCCCGTGAATTCGTCCACGATGACGACCTTGTTCTCCGCCACCACATAATCCACGTCCCGCTTGTAAATCTTGTGGGCCCGGAGCGCCTGGAGCGTGTGGTGCTGCAAGGAGATATTCTGCGGGTCGAAGAGGTTGTCCACCCCGAGAAGCTCTTCGCAGCGGGCCACGCCTTCGTCCGTGAGGGAGGCGGACCGGGCCTTTTCGTCGATGGTATAATGTTCCGGTTTCAGGCGCGGGATGATGGCGTCCACCCGGCGGTAAAGATCCGTCGATTCCTCGGCCGGGCCGGAGATGATAAGCGGTGTCCTGGCTTCGTCGATGAGGATGGAGTCCACTTCGTCCACGATGGCGAAATGATGCGGGCGCTGCACCAGCTGTTCCTTGTAGAACTTCATGTTGTCGCGCAGGTAGTCGAAGCCGAACTCGTTGTTCGTCCCGTAGGTGATGTACGCGTTATACGCGGCCTTGAGCTCCTCGTCGGAAAGGCCGTGGACGACGACGCCCACGGAGAGGCCGAGGAAGGCGTACAGTTTTCCCATCCAGGCGGCGTCGCGCTTGGCGAGATAGTCGTTCACCGTAACCACGTGCACGCCTTTGCCGGAAAGGGCGTTGAGCACCACCGGGAGCGTGGCGACCAGGGTTTTCCCTTCCCCTGTCTTCATTTCCGCTATTTTGCCGTTATGGAGGGCGATGCCCCCGATGAGCTGCACGTCGAAATGGCGCATTCCCAGCGCGCGGACGCTCGCTTCCCGCGTCAGGGCGAAGACTTCCGGCAGAAGATCGTCGATGTTCGCGCCGTCCCGGATCCGTTCCCTGTATTCCGCGATTTTGGCCGGGAACGCTTCGTCAGGCAGTTCCTTCATGGAATTTTCAAGATTGGCGATGGCGGCGATGACGGAACGTTGCCGTTTCATGAAGCGTTCATTCTTGGAGCCGAAAACTTTGCGGATAAGGAAGCTGATCATGGGGTCTCCTGACATATGGCCACGGGATCGAACCCGGAATAAACGTTATGTGTGAAGCTGTTTCGCCCAAACAGAACTAGATACGACAGAAAGAACCGTTTGGCAATGAAACCGGCGCCGGGGTAGATCTTCGATTTGCTTGATACTTCGTCTCTTCCGTGTGAAGCGCATGTATGTCTTGACACATTCGCTCCGGGCGGACCGCGCCTTCCTTGTCTGAAGTCACATTGAAACAATACCCGCGCGTGCCCCCACCCTCCGGTCCATCCGCGCTCCGGAACAAGGAAAAAAACCTCCGTGCCGGGGCGGACCGAATCCGCCGCCGGAGCGGCCGGGCGGGATTCAATGCGGGCCGCCGGGTTCCGGATGAAAAGAGACGCTTACGCGTTATTACTCACGGCCGCTATAGGAAAGTTGATTGTCCAACAGGAGAAATGGTGGTACTTACCGAAATATTCCGCGGAGAGAGTTGTTAATGTTGAGAACGCGGGACATGTCACCGTCCACGGGGGGCTTAATGGACATCCGTTTTCACACGCTCAGCAAAAGCGCCATCCGGCTTGACGCCATCGTCATCCCGACGGTTTTCGGCGCGACGAATTTTTTCAGCGACCGTCTCGGGACGATGCTGCCCTGGCTCAACGAATCGGAGGGGCTGGCGGACCATTCCGGAAAATCGGGTGAGGTTACGGTCTGCTACGGACCGCCGTCCTCGCCGGTGCCCCGTGTTATCCTCGTGGGGTTGGGGATCGGGAAAAACATTCCGCTTGAAGACTTCCACAAGGCCGTGGGTGTCGGTATGCGCACATGCCGGTCGCTCAAGCTGGCCCGGGTCGGTTTTTTGCTCGAGGATATTCACGCGGGCGCGGAGATGCTGGAAAAGCCCGTGCCCAGGGTTCTGGAAGAGCTGGTCTT
>JAJBSY010000369.1 GCA_020861205.1 Deltaproteobacteria bacterium
ACTTCCGGCGGGGCGGCCATTTCGCGAACGGGCGGCGATTCCCGGCGCTGGGGTTCGTCGCCATCGCGAAACCGGGCGACATCCAGCTCGCGGAAGGAATGGAACGTATCGTTTTTACTCATGGCGGATACTCTTTGCGGTTTACCTTTACGCTCTTTCCTGGCATGAGTAAATGCATGGAAAGGGTAATGGCGTCTGTGCCCGGAGGGCGATAATGGCTCAACACTATATCGGGGTTTATGCCACGAACGAGAGGGTGCCCGCGTTGGGAGATTTTCTCCGGCCCCTGGGAACGCGCAAGCGGTTGTGGTTCGCATGGGAAATGCCCGAAGGCAAGTACACGGTCCAGGCGCTGAACGCCGCCCATCAACCCATGGCCGAGCCGCGCATCGTGACCGCCAACGAGTTTTCAAGTCGTTTCACGTATCAGGCGGATTGTTTTTTCGCGCCCGAAGGGTACATCCATCCCAGTTTGCAGGGCGTCAACGCGGCGTCTTCGCCGTTGCCCAACCTTTTTTTCGACGAAAAGGGGAGCGCCGTGCTGCCCCTTCCCGCTCCGGCTGATACCGGTGGCCTGCTCGCCGATGACCCGAACCTGCTCATGCACTGGGCCAAGGTCGAACGGCGTCCCAAACTGAAAGCCGTGGAGCCGGTGAAAATCCCTTTTGACCGGCTGGTCGGCGAAGTGGATACCGTCGGGGGCGCGGAGTCCGGGTCTCCTTCCATTGAAGAGGCGGCTATTTCTCCCCGGTCGGAAGACGAGGCCCAGCAGGTTCGCCAGTTGCGGTCCCGCTTTGTGCAGGCCCTGCTGCTGCTGCGGCGCGGGGCGCGGAGTGAGAGCCTCGGCCTTCTCGAGGAAATGCTGCGGGCGCCCTACGACCCCTTTGAGGGCGGGGCCCAGCTTTTTTCGGAATTCGGCCTCGGCCTCCGCCGGCTCGGGTTCGCCTCCCTCGCCCTGGCCGCCCATACGCGGGCGCTGGAATTCGCCCCGGAAGACCCGCGCGTTCTCTTCAATATGGCCCGTAGCTGCCACGACCTCGGCCTCCTGGTCGAAGCCAGGGATTACCTGGAACAGGCGCTGAAGGCGGCGCCGGACTTCGCCGCCGCCAGGCAGTTTTTGACATTTCTTGATGACGCGGATACCGCCGCCGGGAAAGAATGACGGCGGCCGGCGGTTGCCGGACTTCGCCGAGGAGTTGATTGGCATGAATAAAGGCTTTTTTGTTGTTTTCCTCGCAATTGTGCTGGGCGCCATGGCGCTGATATTCGTCAATCAAGCCTCCACCCCGGTCGCGGTCGCGCCGTCGGCGCAGCAAGGCTCCGACCAGGGCGGAAGCGGGGTTTCCGGGCAGGACGGAGGAGGAGCGACGATCGCAACCGCGCCGCAAGCCACGGAAGGTGCCGGGACGATACCCGCCGCGCCGGCCCCGGAGACTGCGAGCCCCGCTCCCGGCACGCCGGAACCCGCAAAACCCTTGCTTCCGCCTGCCGAACCCGCCAAGCCCGAGCCGCCGCAGCCCGCGGTCTCTACGCCGGAGCCCGCCACCCCTGAACCTCCGCAGCCCGTTCCCGCCAAGCTGGAGGCCGACAACGCCGGAACCGGGAAACCACCGGTTGCGGCCGAACCGCACACCGGAACCCCCAAGCCGGAACCCGCGACCATGACCCCGGTGACCTCAAGGCCGGAGACGCGGGCGAACCCCGGCGGCAGTCCGGTGAAAAAAACGGTCACCCTGGTCAATATCGGTCTCCATTTCAGGGGAAACGGCATGGTCCTCCGTATCGAAGCGGATGCGCCGTTCTCCTATAAGACGTTTGCCCTGCCGTCTCCCGACCGGTACGTCGTGGACCTTGCCGGAAACTGGGACAAGATGCGCGTGCCGACCGTGCCGGCGAACACCATGATCAAGGGCGTCCGCGCGGGCAAGCAGGCCGGCGGCCCCCGGCTGGTGCTGGATATGCAGCGCGCGCCCGGGAAGCACAGCGTAACCTGGGTCTCCCCCACGGTGCTCGAGATCGCCATCGAGTAAACGGACGGATTCTCAACCCGTGGGCCTGCCGTGAAAGGGCAGCGCCGCAACGTGTCCTTCGCGGCTCTCGTATGGGAAGAGCCTTGGTCTCCATGTCGTAAAAAACACTTTCCGCCCCGCGCATCAGGTATGCGTTTCGCGGAAAGTGTTTTTTTTGTAACGCGCGTTCCGATCCCCTGCACGACTTTTGGACAAGGCCGATCCCGGACGTGTTCCTGCCGGGCCTGCTCTGACAACGTCCGGTTATAAGCATGAAAGTGAAAAAGGCCGGTACGCAACCGTACCGGCCCTTTCTCCTTGCGGAGGTAACGGGCGTGTTACTCTTCCACGGGCTTGGGGAAATACCCGGAAGGGTCGCGGTATTCTATCTTGATGATTTCGTAGACAAGCTTGCCGCGCGGGGCCTCCACCGTGATCTCGTCGCCTTCCTCGCGGCCGATCAGAGCCCGGCCCACGGGAGAGAACACGGAAATGCTGCCCTTGACGTAATCGGTCTCATCCGGGCCGAGTATCGTGTATTCCTTGGTTTCCCCGGTTTCGACATCTTCCAGGGTGACGGTCGCGCCGTAGACCACCGTCTCGCCCGTCATCGCGGCGAGGTCAACCACGGTGAAGCGTGGCATCCGGGATTCGATATACGTTATTTTGGCTTCCAGCATACCCTGGCGTTCACGCGCGGCGTGGTACCCGGCGTTTTCGGCGAGGTCGCCTTCCTCGCGGGCTTCCTTGATGGCCTGGATGACTTCCGGCCGGGCCTTTTTAAGACGTTCGAGCTCGGCTTTGACCAGGGCCAGGCCCTGGGCGGAAATGGGGATGTTTTCCATGATTCAATCCTCGAATTGCTGTAATGCGCCTTGGCCGGCGGTGTATTAAAAGGGGTTGGCAAAAAGTATCAGGGAGGGCGGCCCTCGCAAGCCGTCCTCCCGTCTTCAGCGTTAAGCGACTATAGCAAAGTTTTTACTGGTGCGCCAGTACCCTGTAACTAACGGGTTCCGCTCGCAGCAAATCCTTGTCGTGCAATGTTTTGAGCGCGTTTTCAACGGACGCGGTCTTTGCGTCGTGGGTCATGAAAACAAGGGGCACGATCTCCTCTTCGCCTTTTTGGATGGCCTGGGCGATGGACATCCCGTTCTCCGCCAGGATACCCGCGACGTCGCGCAGCACCCCGGGCCTGTCCGGGACCATCAGGCGGAAGTAGTGCTTGCTTATCGCCTGGCTGGGGCAGAGCAGGGTCGCTGCAAGCGGCTGCTGGGCCACGAACCCGGTATTGTTGGGAAGGCTGCCGCGGGCCACGGCCATGACGTCGGCAAGGACCGCGCTGCCCGTCGGCAGGTCACCGGCGCCGCGTCCGTGCAGAAAGACGGATCCCACGGCGTTGCCCTTCACCCACACGGCGTTGAAGGAACCGTCCACCTTGGCCAGCATGGATTCTCCATGCACCAGCGTGGGGAAAACGCCCGCCTCGAGTTTGCCGTCCGTCATCCGGGCCTGGCCCAAAAGCTTGATGCGGTAGCCCAGTTCCCCGGCGAAGCCGATATCTTCGGCGCTGACCTTGCTGATGCCCTGAACCGGAAGATCCTTGAAGGGATACTCCACCCCCCAGGCGAGGCGGATAAGCAGCACGAGCTTGTGGGCGGCGTCAAGACCCTCTATGTCGAGGGTCGGGTCCGCTTCGGCGAAGCCGAGCCTTTGCGCGTCTTTCAGGGCGTCCGTGAAACTCTGCCCCTTGGCCGTCATGGCGGAAAGGATATAGTTGCAGGTTCCGTTCAATATGCCGGACAAGGTCATGATCCGGTTGCCCGCCAACCCCTCGCGCATGGTCTGCACGATGGGGATGCCGCCGCAGACAGAGGCCTCGTATCCAAGGTACAGGTTCTTTTCCCCGGCCAGGCGGAAGAAGTCGAGGCCGTCCTCGGCGAGCAGGGCCTTGTTGGCCGTGACGACATGCTTGCCGTTTTCAAGGCACTTCCTGATGAACTTGGCGGCCACGCCCATACCGCCCATCAGCTCCACGGCCAGATCAATTTCGGGATCGTTGCTGATGGCGTCGATATCGTGCAGGAACTCGGCGCCTTGGGGAAGAGGGTGCGCCAGGTTCGCTTCGGACTCCTTGGCGACCACCGTCTTTATAACGATGTCGCAGCCGGTGCGGCGATACAGCAGGTCGCGGTTTTCCTCGAGGGCGCGGGCGAACCCGGAGCCCACCACGCCATACCCCGCGAGGCCGACGACAAGTTTTCTGTTACTCATTGCTTCCTCCGGAAAGCGCGCGTTTGATGCCTTTTACCGCCTGCTTGACCCGTTGCGGGTTTTCGATCAGGGCGAAGCGGACGTGGTCGTCGCCGTACGCGCCGAAGCCGAGGCCGGGTGAAACCGCCACATGCGCCTCGCGTAGCAGGAGTTTGGAAAATTCAACGGAACCCATATGCCGGAACGGTTCGGGAATTTGCGCCCAGACGAACATGGTACCCTTTGGGGCGGGAATGTCCCATCCGATCCTCCCCAGGCTCTCGATGAGCGAGTCGCGCCGTTGGCGGTAAATGTCGCAGATTTCGCGCACGCAGTCGTCGGGCGCGTTCATGGCGACCGTGGCGGCGATCTGGATGGGCTGGAAAATGCCGTAATCGAGATAGCTCTTGATGCGGGTGAGCGCGTTGACCATGTCGCGGTTGCCCACGCAGAAACCGACGCGCCATCCGGCCATGGAGTAGCTTTTGGACATGGAGAAAAACTCCACGCCCACATCCTTGGCCCCGGCAGCCTGCATGAAGCTCGGCGCCACATGGCCGTCGAAGACGAGATCCGCGTACGCCATGTCGTGGATGACATAGATCTTGTGTTCTTTGGCGAAATCGACCACTTTCTGGAAAAATTCCGGGGTGGTTACTTCCGTCGTGGGATTGTGCGGATAGCTCAGCATGAGGAGCTTGGGCTGGGGCCATGTCTGGCGGGTGGCCGCGAGCAGATCCTCGAAAAAGTCGCGGCCGCGCCCGATGGGAATGCGCCGCACGTCCGCCCCGGCGATGATCGCCGCATAGGTATGGATGGGGTAGGTCGGGTCCGGCGCGAACACCACGTCGCCGGGAGACAGCATGGCCAGCGCCAGGTGAGCGAGCCCTTCTTTGGCGCCCATGGTCACCACGGCCTCGGTCTCGGGATCGAGATAGACGCCGTACCGGCGGCTGTACCAGTCGCAGATGGCTTTGCGCAGGTTGGGGATGCCCTTCGAGACGGAGTACCTGTGGTTGACGGCCTTGGCGGAGGCTTCGGTCAGCTTGTCCACGATGAACTGGGGGGTGGGCATGTCCGGGTTTCCCATACCCATGTCCACGATATCGATATTCTGGCGGCGAAGCTGCATTTTCAAATCGCCGACCACCGCGAATACATAGGGCGGCAGACGGTGCATACGGGGAAATTCACTCATGGCACAAGTTCTCCGAAAAAATAGGGTGGGCCGCGGATACCGGACCGCGCTGGAAATTTGGAAAGATGTACTATATATACGGATTGCCTTGGCTGTAAAGCGTGTTTATCAAGGGAAACCGGCCCGTTTGTGCGATGTCGCCGAACGCCCCGCGCCTTGCCGCGCGTACCTTTGCGTGGAACGGGGCTTTCCGGGCCAAGGCCGGGCTGTCGGCTGTTTTCAAGCATTTTTAACCGTGGGCGGGTGACGTGGCGATTCTTTTCCTTATCGGACCAAGGGGCAGCGGCAAGACGGTCGCGGCGACGCTGCTGGAGCGCGACCACGGATGCCGCGCTTGCGATACCGATGTGCTGATCCGGGAACGATCCGGCAAGACGGTCGCGGAAATTGTCAACGAGGGCGGCTGGCCCGCGTTCCGCGCCCTGGAAAAGGCCGCGCTCCTCGAAGCGGTGAACCGTATGCGCGATGCCGGCGGGTCCCCGGCCGTCATCGCGACCGGCGGGGGCATCGTTCTCGACCCGGAAAACAGGCGGTGTATGCGCGAACACGGCGTGGTTGCCTATCTTGCCGCTCCCGCCGCGGTTCTGGCGGGACGGCTGGAGCCGCCGCGGAACGACCCATCCCGTCCGTCTCTCACCGGCTTGCCGCCGGAAGAGGAAATGGCCAGAATTTTGCGCGAACGCGAACCGCTATACCGCGAGGCCGCGCATCACGTCGTTGACGCGACTATGACGCCGGACAGCGTGGCCCGGACCTTGTACGGCATGGCAAACGCCGGAACCGGCAGGGAGGCGCAATGAGCGGCAGTACCTTCGGCAGGGTGTTCAGGCTGACGACCTACGGCGAATCCCACGGGCCGGGTCTCGGCGGGATTATCGACGGGTGCCCGGCCGGCATCGCGCTGGACGAGCGCATGATCCAGGCGGAGCTCGACAAGCGCAGACCGGGACAGGCCAACGCCGCCGCGACGGCGCGCAAGGAGCCGGATAGCGTAGCCATCCTTTCCGGTGTGTTTGAGGGCAGGACCACGGGCACGCCCATCGCGTTCCACGTCGCCAACACGAGCCAGCACAGCGCGGATTATGACGCCCTGCGGGACATATACCGGCCGGGGCACGCGGACTACACGTTCGACGCCAAGTTCGGCTGCCGCGACCATCGCGGCGGTGGGCGTTCTTCCGGCCGGGAGACCGTCGCCCGCGTGGCGGGCGGGGCCGTGGCCCAGGCCGTGTTGGCGCGGGAAGGCATCTCCCTGCGCGCCTGCACGGTTTCCTTCGGGGGCATTTTGGCGCCCCTCACCGATGTCGAGGGCGCGGGAGCCCGGGCGTTTTTCTCGCCGGACGAAGGAACGGTCGCCCTTTGGGAAGACGCCGTGAAGCGGGCGAAAGCGCGGGGCGACACCCTCGGGGGCGTCGTGCGCGTGGAAGCCTTAGGCGTTCCGGCGGGCCTCGGCGAACCCGTGTTCGACAAGCTGGACGCGTTGTTCGCCCACGCGCTCATGAGTGTGGGGGCGGTAAAGGGCGTGGCCGTGGGCGACGGGTTCGCCGCCGCGGATTCGACCGGTTCCGCCAATAACGATCCCCTTACGCCGGAGGGCTTCGCCTCCAACCACGGCGGCGGCATTCTCGGCGGAATCAGCACGGGCCAGCCCATTATCCTGACGGCGGCGGTCAAGCCCATCGCCTCAATCCCCCGGG
>JAJBSY010000211.1 GCA_020861205.1 Deltaproteobacteria bacterium
TGTATAAGATTCAGATACTACCTTATCCAGCTCAAAGAACTGTTAAGCTACGCCTACCGTTATTCGGAGGACGTCAAAAAACGCTTTGACCGCGCCCAGTTCAACGTCGACAAGCTGAAAACCCTGTCCGACCTCAAGCACATCCCCATCCTGAAGAAAAAAGAGCTGATCTTCCTGCAGTCCATGGGGCCGCGCCTGGGCGGGCTCCTCACCAAAGACCTCGGCGAACTCAAACGCGTGTTCCTCTCCCCCGGCCCCATATTCGACCCCGAAGACCGGGCCGACGATTACTGGGGATACACCGAAGCCTTCTACTCCATCGGGTTCCGCCCCGGCGACGTGGCCCAGGTGACCTTCAACTATCACCTCGCCCCGGCTGGGCTCATGTTCGAGGAACCGTTGCGGAACCTCGGCTGCGCCGTGGTGCCCGCCGGGCCCGGCAACGCCACCACCCAGATCGAGATCATGCAGAAACTCCGGGTTTCCGGGTATGTTGGCACTCCGAGCTATCTGCTCCACCTGGCCCAGAAAGGCGAGGAAAAAGGCCTCAACCTGCGCAAGGACCTGTTCCTGGAAGTCGCTTTCGTGACCGGCGAAAAATTCTCCGAAAAACTGCGGAACCAGCTTGAAAAGAAATTCGACCTGATCATGCGCCAAGGTTACGGCACCGCAGACGTGGGCTGCATCGGCTACGAATGTTTCCACAAAAACGGGCTGCATATCGCCAACCGCGCCTACGTGGAAATCTGCCATCCGGACACGGGAATCCCGTTGAAGGACGGCGAGGTGGGCGAAGTGGTGGTGACGGCCTTCAACAAGACCTACCCCCTCATCCGCCTCGCCACGGGCGATCTTTCCTACATCGACCGCGCTCCCTGCGCTTGCGGCCGCACCAGCCCGCGGCTCGGCAACATCGTCGGCCGCGTGGACACAACGGCCCGCATCAAGGGCATGTTCGTCTACCCGCACCAGGTGGAACAGGTCATCGCCCGCTTCGAGGAAATTAAACGCTGGCAGATCGAAGTCACCAACCCCGGGGGCATCGACGAAATGACGCTGTATATCGAATCCAGCAACTTCAAGCGCGAGGAAGACCTGCTCCACCAGTTCCGCGAACGCATCAAACTGCGCCCGGAACTCAAAATTCTCGAACCGGGTTCCCTTCCGCCGCAGATCCGTCTCATCGAAGACAAGCGTATCTGGGACTAAAAAAATGTCGCGGCCCGGCACAAAGCCGGGCAAGCCCTTTCGCATGGCGGGCCGGCCCCCTGATTCCCGGCCGGGATCAGGGGCCTTCCCCGCGAGAGGCGCTTGCTCCGCTTCGTGACCGGCTTCGACCGCCGTAACGCGTATGCCCGAATTGCCCGAAGTTGAAACCATCGCCAGGACGTTGCGCCCGCAAGTGGAAGGCCGCGTTATCAACGCGATCCACGTGCTGTTGCCCAAGACCCTGGCCGCCGGCGAAAATCTCCTGCCCCAGATCCGCCACGCCGCGATACGCGGGGTCAGGCGGCGCGCCAAGCTCCTGCTCATGGATATCGCCCCCGGCAATGTGGACGTTCCCTCGCACGTCATGGCCTTTCATCTCAAAATGACGGGGAAATTGTTCGTGCACGATGCCGGGACACAACCGGGCAAACACACGCGCATGATTTTCGACCTCGAACCGGGCGACGGCGTTCCGGCGGCCAGGCTGTTTTTCGACGATGCGCGGACCTTCGGCTACTGCCGCATCATGCGGCCGGAGGGACTCGCCGCCTGGCCGTTCTGGACCAACCTCGGACCGGAACCGCTGACCTTGGATCCCGAAACCTTTTCCCGCGCCCTGGGCAAACGGAAGGCCAGCATCAAATCCTTGCTGCTGGACCAGACGGTCATCGCGGGAATCGGCAACATCTACGCCGATGAAGCCTGCTTCCGGAGCGGCATTCACCCTGGGGTCGGGGCCGACCGTCTTTCCGGAAAACAACGCGCGCGGCTTCTGGAAAACGTGCGCGCCGTACTGCGCGAATCCATCGCCGAGTGCGGCAGCTCCATCAGGGATTATCGCGACGCGAACGGAGACGCCGGCGCCTTCCAGAACCTGTTCCGGGTTTACGGCAGGGGGGGCAGGCCATGCACGGTCTGCGGAACGACCCTGGAAAAAACGGTTATCGCGGCCCGGACCACGGTATTTTGTCCCCGTTGCCAGCAACGTCCATCCTGACAGGGAAATGCCATGTACAACGAGTTCTTTCTCGCCGCGAGCGTCATCCTGATCATCGGAGCGGCTCTGCACGCACTCACCCGGAAAAAAAGAACCGTCCCCGCCACCAAGTGCCTGGCAAACGTCATGCAGGGAAAAGCCGACCTCGCCGGGGTGCAGACGGCCGCGACCATGCTCGCGGCGGGCGTGCGGCGCCATGCGGACAAACTCAACAGGCCCGCTCTTTTCCTGCGCGCCTGCGGCGATCTTTACGAGGATTTCTTCCCGCCGAACCTTCCGGACCCGGCCCTGTCGGCCAAAGCCCGGGCAAACCTGCTGATGGCCGCCTATATCCGGCGCTATACCCAGGCCGGCGCGAGAAAACCGGCCAACATCGGCGACGTCAACATGTTCACCCTCTGCGAGGGTGCCGGGTACGGCCTGGCGACGTTCAGGCGCCTGGCCGAGATCATTCCGGACATGGTTTTTGTGGCCGACACTCTCGGTCCCAGACCCACCTTCGATGAGAGGGAATCCTACGCGGCCTACTACCGGGAAGCCGGGAGGCTGACCAACGTCCCCCTGGACCTTCTCGAGTCCAGCCTGTCCGTCCGTCTTGCAGCCGTCGGGAGCGGCGGGCCGCAGGAGCACGGCCCTGGGTGACCCTTCCCCTTGGCAAGGACGATCATCCGCGAGCCGTCCGTTCGCTCCCGAAGGGGGATCAGAGCGCGAGCTCCAGCCCCACGGGGCAATGGTCCGAGCCGGTTATCGCCGTATCTATCCAGGCGTCCTTGACTGCGTCTTTCAGTTCCTCCGACACGAAAAAATAGTCGATCCGCCACCCCACGTTCTTTTCCCGGGCCCTGAAACGGTAGGACCACCACGAATAGCTGTCCGGCACCTCCCCGTGGACATGGCGGAAGGTGTCCACGTAGCCGCGGGCAATGAACGTATCCAGCCAGGCACGCTCGACGGGCAGAAACCCGGAGGTTTCCTCGTTGGCCTTGGGCCGTGCCAGGTCGATGGGTTTGTGGGCGGTGTTGAAATCGCCGCATACCACGACGGGCTTGGTTTTGCGCAATCCTTCCGCGAATTCCAGAAAGGCGCCGTAGTACCCGAGTTTATAGGCCAGCCTTTCATCACCCATCTGCCCGTTTGGAAAGTAGACGTTGCAAAAATGAAAGGCATCGAATTCCATATGGATGAGCCTCCCTTCCCCCTGCCAGGCCGTTCCGGGCAGTTCGAGGGTCACGGCCAGCGGTTCCGGGCGGGAAAAGACGGCCACCCCGGAATACCCCTTTTTTACCGTGGCCGAAAGCCACGCGCAGTGCATACCTTCCCGCTCGCGGTGTTCGTCCGCGATCTGGGTCTCGTGTGCCTTGGTTTCCTGCAGCCCGATGACGTCGGCATCAAGCCCGCAAAAGTCTTTCCAGCCGGGTTTGCCCGTTATCGCTCTGAACCCGTTGACATTCCAGGATAATAACTTCATGAAACCATTATACCAACTTTTGGACGCCCTTCCAATCCCGGAACAATCATGGTATTTCCGGTCCGAAGGGTAGCGATTGCGCCGGTTTCGCGGCAAAGAGAAAACGTGAGTTTGCGCGCGCGTGTTGTTGCTTTCGGGCCTTCCGGCCTCGCGGCTTCACGTAAAAGTTTGTCGCTTTGAACCGGAGCCGTCCTATGCCGCGCCGGGGCATTGACATCGCCCGCGTCTGAAACGGAAGCGTCCATGAAAGCCCAGTCTTCGGCCGGCAACGCCGTCACTCTCGGTCAGGGAACCCTGGCCTCGCGCATCCTCGGGTTTGTCCGGGACGCCTCCATCGCGGCGCTCCTGGGCAGCGGATGGGTGGCGGACGCGCTTCTGGTGGCGTTCAGGCTCCCCAATTTCGCCCGCTCCCTGCTCGCGGACGGCGCCTTCGCCTACACGCTCGTGCCGGCGTACCGGATGTTGAAAGACCTGGACCCGGAACGCGCCTGGACCTTCGTCCGCTCCATGACCGTATCCCTGTTCGCTTTCTTCGGTTTTCTGGTCCTTGTGGGCGCCGTTTTTTCCGACCATATCGCGATCATTCTCGCGCCGGGGTTCCATGACATGCCGGACGTCCTGAACATGGCTTCCGGCTTCATGGTCCTCTGCCTGTTATCCCTGCCCCTGGTTTCCGGCGCGGCCGTAAACGCGGCGGCCCTGATGGCCGAAGGGCGATTTAAGCCGCCGGCTTACGCCTCGGCCGTGTTCAACGTGGTTGTCATCCTGTCCGTGGGGGTGGCCTTCATCCTTTTCGGCACGGGCGACGAGCGCGCGCCCTACGCGCTTTGCGTCGGCGTCATCCTCGCGGGCGTGGTACAGTGGGGGTATCAGACCGTTTATCTCCGCAAGTTGGGGTTTTCCCCTCCCGGTCCCGTCGCCTTCAAGGACCCCGTTTTGAAACGTTCCCTGAAGGCGCTGCCGCAGTCCATTTTCGGCGTGGGCGGGCACCAGGTGAACTTGCTCCTGGCCACCTTCCTGGCCTCCTTCCTGGCCGAAGGCAGCATCAGCGCCCTGTATTTCGCGGAGCGGCTCATCGGCTTCCCGCTCGGCATCATCGGCGCTTCCATGGGGCTCGCGGCCCTTTCGGACCTGTCCACGATTGCCCCCGCGTTCCGAACCGCATCCACCCGGCCGGACCTCGTTGCCGCGAGTAAAACCCTGTTCACGGAACGCCTTGTCAGGGCAAACCGGGTCACGCTTTTCTTCGCGCTGCCGGCCGCGGTGGGCACGGCCTGTCTCGCCGTTCCCCTGACCTCCGTCATCTTCGGGTACGGCGAGTTCGACCACGACGCCCTGATCCGCACCAGCAACGCGCTCCTGGCCTATCTCGTCGGCCTTCCGGCCCTGGCGCTCATCCGCCCCCTGCTCGCGGGGCTCGGCGCGCTGGGAGACGCCCGAACGACCCTGCGGGCCGCCGTCACGGGGCTTGCCGCCACCGGAGTTTTCGGCGCGGCGCTCCTGACGACGGGCGCTCCCTGGGGTCCGGCCCTCGCCGTCTCCCTCGCGGCCTGGGTCAATGCCGTCCTTCTCACGCGGTCCCTTGCCGGGCACGGGCATAATCCGCTCCCCGGCCTTCTCTGGCCGCTCAAGATCCTGCTCGCCTGCGGGCTTATGGCCTTGTGCGTCATCGGCACCGCAAGCGTTTTTTCCTCGAGCTTCGGCAAGGTGGCGACCGTCCCGGTGGGCATCCTGGTCTATTTCGCGGCGGCCTTCGCCCTGCGGCTGGACGAATTCACCCTGACATTCCGCGTTGCCTCACGGATGTTCGCCAAAAAACGGTAAAAGAGCCGCCCTGGATGCCGCCGCGCTCCGTCCCGTGCGCAAAACCCACCCGAAACCCGGCCTAGTGCTCGGATGATTTTTGTGGCACTATGCGTCGGCTGAATGTCGTGGGGGAAAAACGCGCCCCTGGAGATTGTCAACCGGCGACAAAAGAAAAAGGGCTTACCGAATTTCGATAAACCCTTGAAATAGCTGGGGCGAATGATGAGGCTTGAACTCACGACCCCCTGGGCCACAACCAGGTGCTCTGCCAACTGAGCTACATCCGCCACAAGAGAGAAGAAGGACTTACACGCATCCGCCGCTCCGGTCAAGGCCTTATCCGGACGGATTTCCGCTTGGAACATCTGTCCGGGACGCGCCCGAAACGCTGAAGGCGGTACGATAAAGGATTTTTATGGAAAAACTCGTTATCGAAGGCGGGGTCAGCCTGAACGGGACGCTTCGCGTCAACGGCTCCAAAAACGCCTCCCTGCCCATCCTTTTCGCCGCCATTCTCGCGGACGGCGAGGTAACCTACACCAACGTGCCGCGTCTTCGCGACATCACAACCACGACCAGGCTGCTCAACATTCTCGGCTGCCCGGCGGAACGCAAGGAAGACGGCTCCATCACGGTAAGGCCCGGTTCCCTCGTGCCCGAAGCCCCTTACGATCTCGTCAAGACCATGCGCGCTTCCGTCCTGGTTCTCGGGCCGCTTCTGGCCCGCCTGGGAAAAGCCAGGGTCGCGCTTCCCGGCGGGTGCGCCATCGGCGCGCGCCCGGTGGACCAGCACCTCAAAGCCATGGAAAAGATGGGCGCCGTTTTCGACCTGGAAGACGGGTATATTCTCGGCCGCTGCGCCGAGTTGCGGGGGGCGGACATCACCTTTGACATGCCCACGGTGGGCGGCACGGAAAACGTGCTCATGGCGGCCGTTCTCGCGAAGGGTGAAACCGTTCTGCGCAACGCCGCCAGGGAGCCGGAAATCTCGGATCTCGCCAACTTTCTCGTTTCCTGCGGCGCGCGCATCTCCGGCCACGGCACGGACGTCATCCATGTGCGGGGCGTACCCTCCCTGTCCGGCACCGCCTACCGCGTGATGCCGGACAGGATCGAAGCCGGAACGTTCCTGGTGGCCGCGGCCATCACCGGCGGCGAGGTGCTGGTCGAGGACTGCCCTTCCGAAGAGCTGACCGCCACCATGGCAAAACTTTCGGACATGGGCGTTGTTCTCCAACAGAAGGAAGGCGGCGTCCTCGTCAAGCGCAACGGGCACCTCAAGGGCGTTGACGTGACCACACAACCGCATCCGGGTTTTCCCACGGACATGCAGGCCCAGCTCATGGCGCTCATGGCCACGGCTTCCGGGTCGAGCTCCGTGGAAGAAACCATTTTTGAGAACCGTTTCATGCACGTTCCCGAGCTCAACCGCATGGGCGCGGATATCAAGATCTCCGGCGGCAAGGCGTTCGTGCGCGGCGTGAAACGCCTCACCGGCGCGCCGGTCATGGCCTCCGATCTTCGCGCCAGCGCCTCCCTGGTGCTGGCGGGTCTGGCGGCTACCGGCAAAACCGAGGTGCAACGCATCTACCACCTGGATCGCGGATACGAGCGGATAGAGGAACGCCTGACCGCCGCCGGGGCGCGCATCCGCCGGGTTCCGGAA
>JAJBSY010000436.1 GCA_020861205.1 Deltaproteobacteria bacterium
GTCTCGGTCCATGGCGTCTGCGGCGCGTTCGGCACGCTGCTGGTCGCCTTTTTCGCGGCTCCCGGCTATGGGACCGAAGCGGTCGGCCTTTTCTACGGCGGCGGTTTTTCGCTTCTCATCCCGCAGCTTGTGGGCGTTGTCGCCATCGGCGCCTGGGCGTTCGGCGGCGGGCTCGTCGTCTTTTCGGTCGTCAGGGCCCTGTGCGGCATCCGCGTTTCAGCGGCGACGGAAATCCGGGGACTGGATGTCACGGAACATAAGGCCGAGGCTTACACGGAGTTTCAGTTTTTCACCAGCAACTGACAAAAGGAGAAGGCATGAAACTTGTCATAGCCTATATACGGCCCGAAGTGTTGCCGATGGTTAAAAGCAACCTCTTCGCGAAAGAAGTGTACGCCATGTCCGTCACCAACATTCTGGGCGCCGGTCAGCAAAAAGGATATACCGAGGTTTATCGGGGCGTGTTGACCGAGGTTAACCTGCTCAAAAAAATCCGCCTCGAAATAGGCGTGCCCGATGACAAAACAGACGTCGCCGTCTCGGCCATCGCCGATGGAGCGCACACCGGCGGCGAAGGTGACGGAGTAATCTTCGTCATCGATATCGCGCGCGACATGCGGATCAGAACGGGAAAACCGTTGTAGAACCGCTCTGTTAAACGACCGGCGCGTTGCATTTGCAGCGCGCCGGTCTGTTCTACGCCTGTACCGTATTCCGATTATATCAGCGCAAGTTTCAGCAATCAATTCTCCCATACAGCCGTTGCATCCCAAACGACCGGATTCGCACGGGTTACGGAAAAAACGATTCCGTCCCGGCCTTTTCTGCGCCTTCCGGATTTACCCGTCAAAAAAAGTAGCGGATTCCGCCTCCTTTGCCTTGCTTTTTTTGCCGGTTCATGCATATAATGAAATAAGTATTTGCACCCTCTATCCCAGCAGGAGCATCATATGAGCACGTCGTCACAAAAACAGGACAGCCCCCTGGAACGCGTTTTTGAAGCGGCTGATTGCCGTACCCAGGAAGAGCTCGCGGGGCTGCTCGGCATCCGGCAATCCGCGGTTTCCGACGCCAAGCGGCGTAAATCCGTCCCGGCGGAGTGGCTGGTCTGCCTGTTCCGTCTGCGCAACGTCAACCCGGAATGGGTTCTCACCGGCTGCGGCCCCAAGTACCTGAACAAGGAAACAGGGCAGACAAGCGCCGCCTACCACCTGGAAAGGAAACCCAGGCCTTCCGCCGAAATGCTCAGTCTCTTCTCTTCCAAGGCCCTGGCGGACGAACTCGTTCGGCGCGCCGGAACGCCCGCCTGCCACTCGAAAAAGCAGACAGCCTAGTCCGAGCGCACTCCGGCCCGTCACCAACCCAACCGACGCATGATGGCTCCTCTTCATGGGGGCGGGTCGGCGGACTTTTTCCGCTTTTATAAAATTAAACCTGACCGGAAAGACAGTGGTAAAATCTCTCCCTTTCGGATACAGGTAACCCTATGCCGCACCTGTTTTCCCGTGTCTGCCTGCTCTTCCTGTGCTGCCTGTTTGCCGCGTGCGGCAGTCAGAACGGCGGGTTGCTGCGCCTTGACCCGGGACCTGACGACACGGGCCCCTCACCCTATGTGACCGAAGATCCCCAGGGCCCGATCCCTGAGCCGTCGCTGCCGCCCGACCTGCTCGCGGCGGCCCGCAGTTCCCCGGACGATACGCCTGCTCCACGGCCAACGACGGAACCGACGCCGCAAGACGACGGTGAAACGCCGCCTTCCGCGCAGGACAGGCTCGCGGCCGAGCACGATCTTCCGCGCCTGTCCTATTCCGTAAGGGTGGAATCTCCCGAAGCCCCGGAGCTTACGGATCCCTTCCTCGCCACGTCCCTTTTGGAGCAGATGCGCGACAAGCCGCCGGCCACCGTGATGGGGCTCGACCAGCGAATGCGGAAAGACCTGGAAAAGGCTCAGGACGTGCTCCACTCCTTCGGCTATTACGCCGGGAAGGCCAAAGGGAAAATCGTCAAACGGGAGCCGGGCTCCAGGCCGGACACCGTGAAGGCCGTCGCCACGTCCGACGGCAAGGACAAAGAGCCGAGCGGCGCGATAGACGCCGAGACAACCCCGCCCAACGCCTATACCGTGACCATAACCTTTGAGCCCGGCATTCGGTACACCGTGGGCAAAACCCGCGTCTCGGTGACGGAACCGGACCTTCTCAGGCCGGACCCGACCAAGGGAGCGTATGTTCCCCCGGCCACGAGCCTCGCCGACGTCGGCGTGAAAGACGGCGACCCCGCCCTCGCGGGAAAGATCCTCGACGCGGTTTCCGCCGTGCGCGAAAATTTCCGCGACCGGGGCTATCCCTTCGCGTCCATCGCCTCCAGCCGGTATATCGTGGATCACGGCAGCCAGACCCTCGACGCGGACATCGTGGTCGATTCCGGCCCCCTGGTGTATATGGACGGACTTGTCGTCAAGGGCGAGTCTCCGGTCAAGAAACGCTATTTGGACGCGCTGGTGTCCTGGCAGCCGGACCAGCCCTGGAACCAAAGCCGGGTGGAAAATTTCCGCAACGCCCTGCGGCAAAGCGGTCTTTTTTCGGCCGCTCAGATCAACCCCGCCGACGAAGACGACGAAAACGGCCAGCGGGCCGTTGTGGTCGAGCTTACCGAAGCCCCGCCCCGGACGGTCGGCGGCGCGCTGAAGTACGACTCGGACTTCGGTCCCGGGGTGCAGGCTTACTGGGAAAATCGCAACATCACAGGGCGCGGGGACAAGTTGCGGTTTGAAATGCCCGTTTGGAAAGAACTTCAGGAATTCGTGGGAACCTACCGCCTCCCGGTTTTCCTGAGCAAAAATCAAGATTTCACGGCTCGCGCCGCGTACAGCAATGAAGACACGGACGCCTACGAGCTCACCTCCTACATCGCGGCCGTCGGGCTGGAGCGTCGCTTCACACCCCGCTGGACCGGGGCCATTGAGCTCCACCTTGAAGGCGGGGAATTGAAAGACCCGGACGAATCCCGCACCGACTACCTCCTGATGGGCATTCCCATGTCCGTCAGGTACGACCATACCGACAGCCTGCTGGACGCCACCAAGGGGATTCGGCTCAACGTGGCCGTCGCTCCCTATACCGGGGAATACCACGAGGACTTCACCGTGGTTCGTTCCCGCTTCGAAGCCCAGGCGTTTGTGCCCGTCATCGGGAAAGACGCCCTGGTCCTGGCTCTTCGCGGCATGTACGGTATGCTGTCGGATACCGACGCCCAGGACGTGCCCGCGTCCTTGCGCTTTTATGTCGGCGGCGGCGGTTCGGTGCGCGGCTATGAATACCAGTCGCTCGGGCCGCGCAACAGTTCGCGGGATCCGTTGGGCGGTGCGTCCGCCGTGGAACTCAGCGCGGAAGCCCGGGCGCGGTTCACTGAAACCTGGGGCGTGGTCGCCTTCCTCGACGGCGGCATGGCGTATGCGGACGCGGCAGCGGACTTCGCGGAAGACGACTTGCGTTGGGGCGCGGGTCTGGGTATCCGGTTTTATACGGCCATCGGGCCGATCCGGCTTGATTTCGCCGTTCCGCTCAACAAGCGCGACGATGACGACAATTTCCAAGTTTATTTCAGCATAGGGCAGAGTTTCTGATGCGGATACCGGCCAAAAAAATACTCAGGATCGCGGCGATCGTCCTTGGCGGCTTCCTCCTCGTTCTCTGCCTCGCGGTCGCCGGCGTTCTGATCTGGCTGCGGACCGATTCCGCCGAACGGTTCGTGGCGGATTTCGCCACCAAGACCCTGGCGGACCAAGGTTTGTTCCTGACCCTGGGCGGTATCGACGGCCCCCTGCCTTCCCGTGTCCTGCTGACCGGTGTCAGCCTGGCGGACGCCAAGGGGACGTGGTTCGCCGCCAGGGAAGTGGAGATCGCCCTGAGCCTGGCCGACCTTCTGCGCTTAACGGCCACCGTGTCCCTGGCCCGGGTGGACTCGCCCCAGCTGTACCGCCTTCCCGTACTCCCCCCATCCCCGGACGCGGCCAAGGAGCCGGAACCGGGCGCGCCCTACTTCAGCCTGCCCGTGGCTGTCCGCCTCGACAAGCTCGTCCTGGAAAACGGCGACGTCTTCGCGCCGGTCGTGTTCCCGGAAACGGCGGGGGGCGGGAATCCCCTGCTTCGCATCAATCTCCGGGGCGGCGCCAAGGCCAGCGCGTCGCAGCCGTTGGAAGCCGCCGTTACCGTCACCGCGTCCGTGGCGGACATGAAGGCCCTGGCCGCCGGGTTACAGGCCGGGGAGTTTCCGCTCTCCGGGTTCGACCTTACCCTGGACGCCAAAGCCGCAATCGGGACCATGATCGATGCGGCCGTCACGGCAACGGCCACCCCCGAAGCCTGGGCGGAAAAGCTGCCCCTCGACTTCGGGCTGCAAGCCCGGCTCGAGGGCTCCCAAGCCGCCTTGCGCTCGGATTGCGTCGTCGGCCTCGGCCGGCGCCTCGCCGCGAAGGGAAGCGCGGACCTGGCCCCTCTCGCCCTCCGGGCGGACGCCGCGTTCCGGGCCCAAAGCGGCGGCACGTGGGAAACCGTCGCGGCCCGGCTGTCCGGTCAGGATATCGGCGGGAACGTCCAGGCCTCGGTACAGGCGTCCCTTGACGGGGACAAAACGGTCGCGGCGTCGGTCGCCCTGTCCGGCGCGGACATGCATTGGGGCATGGAGCAGGTGCAGCGGATCCTGGGCCCGTGCTTCACGGTCAAAGCCACGGCCGCCGGCAGCGAAGCGACGCGGTACACCCTGAACCTCGAAACCCTGGCGGCGGGAACGGTCAGCGCCTCGGGAAGCGCAGCCTTCGGCCCCAGGGACAAGTCCATATCCGCGTCGCTCGAGGCCGCGCTATCGGACCTGAACGCCGCGGCGCCCGGCGTCTCGGGCGCCGGGCGCGCGAAACTCGACGCATCGGGCACCCTGGACGCCCCCTCCGCCAATCTTGCAATCGTCAGCCATTCCCTCAAGACCGACGCGGCCACCATGGACGACTTGCGCGCCACGGCCACCCTTTCCGGCACGCTGCGGGCGCCCGCCGCGACGGTGGACGCCACGGTGGCGTCCGTCACCGCGGAGTCGGCTTCCGTTCAGAATGTCGCGGCAAAAGCCCGGCTTTCCGGAACCCTGACCGCGCCTGTTTTCTCCATGGAGGCCACGGGCGAATCCATAACGACCCAGGCCGGGGCATTCAGACGGTTTCGCGCCGGGATGGACGGCACGGCTTCGCTCCCCGACGGAGCGGATAGGGACGTTACGGCCAATGCCAGCGTGACGCTTGCGGAAAGCCCGGCCGGTCCCGTGGCGCTGCGCACGGATCTCGCCGCCACCCAAAAAAAAGACGGGAGCATCACCGCCCGCCTGCACGGCCTCGATCTTTCGCTCGCCGGAACCGACCTTGCGGCGGACATTACCGCCGCCATCCCCCCGGCCGGAAGCGGCGCGGCTCTCCCGGCCATCGACGGCACCGCTTCCGCCGCCATCAGGGACTGGAAGCCCATCGCCGCCTTGTCGGGCCAGCCCATTTCGGGCGGCAGGGCCGCGTTTGACGCGAAGTTTTCCCACACCGACGGCGTCCAGCAGCTGACGGCCGCCTTGAAGGCGGACAGTCTGACCATGCCGGATGTTTTTTCGCTGGCCGCGCTTTCCGCCACCCTCGACGCCCGGGATCTCGCCAACCCGGATATCGCGCTCAATCTCGCCATGGGCAAGGGCGAAGCGGGCCCCGTCACCTGGCGGAGCGGCGCGGCGGCCGTCAACGCCCGGCGGGGTACCGGCACCTTTGCCGCGGCGCTGCGCACGGACAAGAGCGCTGGCCGGGCCCTTGCGGCCGTCGCATCATCAACCCCGGCCGAACCCGGGCGGACCGAGCGGTTGACTGCGGCCGGCCGTTTCTCCCTTTCGCCCATGCAGGTGACCCTGGACCGGCTTGCCGCCCGCGTGCCGGATTCCGCCATGGGCATCTACCTGGCGACCCCCGCGACCATCGCTCTCGACAACGGCGTCAAGGTGGAAAACCTCAAGCTGAACGTGGTTCCGGGCAAAGGCGCCGTAGCCCTTGACGCCAGCCTGGACGCGGCCGACGTCAACCTGACGGCCACCGTCACGGAGTTCCCTTTCCGGCTGATCCGCGACGCCGCGAAGATTCCCGTGCCGGACGGCAACCTTTCCGCCGAGGCCGCCATCAAAAAAACCGGGGCGTCGGTCCGGGGCACCATCGACGCCAAGGCCCTGGTTACCGCGCCAGCGGTGGGAGAGGCCAAAACCCCGCCCGTGGCCTTTACCCTGGCGAGCACGCTGGACCAGAACGCGGACCCCAATTTCCCGCAGCTGAAATCCGGCGGCGGCGTTTCCCGCCTCAAGGGCAGCGTTTATGTCGGAGTTGACGGACAGCGGGCCGGCGGGGGGACCGAAAACACCCCGGACGCCCAGATCCATTTCAATCTTCCTCTCCGGTTCGCCGCCAACGGCCTTCCCGAGGCGGCGTCAAGCGCCCCCATGGGAGCGACCGTGAACTGGCGCGGGGAGATCGCGCCCTTGTGGGCTCTGGCCCCCATGCAGGACAGGACGCTTTCCGGCGTTGCCCAAGTAAACGCCGAGGTCAAAGGCAGTATGCGGAAGCCGGACTATACCGTCAGCGCGTATGTGGCGGGAGGCCGCTACGAGGACAGCATTCTCGGCGTGCTGCTAACCGATATCGCGCTGGAGGCCGGCAGCGCCTCCACGGGCGAATCCAAAATCCTCCTGCGCGCGGAAGACGGCGCGGAGGGGTATGTCGCGCTTGAAGGCGACCTTTCCGCCCCACCCGCGAGCGACGGCGGCATCGCGCCGATTCCCCGCCTTGCCGCGAGGGGGCAGATCAACCATCTCCAACCCCTGCATCGGGACGACGTCTTCCTCCGGCTTTCGGGCAGACTTTCCGCGGACGGGCCGCTGGATGCCCTGAAGGTCGTTGCGGATGTCGAAGTCGAACGGGGCGAACTTTCCATCGCCAACCTGCGTGGGGGAGTCCGGACGCTCGAGATTACCGACCCATCGGCGAAACAGAAACCGACCGCGGCAGGGCCGAGCCTCGACCTCAAGGGTTCCGTCCCCCACCGCTTTTACATACGGGGG
>JAJBSY010000455.1 GCA_020861205.1 Deltaproteobacteria bacterium
GGTCAAGGGACGCGGGAAATCCGTCGTGCCGTTCATCAAGCCCTGGGGCAAGGACGCGGTGGCCGAGCGCCTGGACATCGCCCGGGAAGCCGGGTGCGACATCTGCGGCATGGACGTGGACGCGGCCGGCCTGACCATCCTCCGGACGCTCGCGGCGCCCGTTGCGGTCAAAACGCCCGACGAGCTGGCCGAAATCATTGATCTTGTCCACCAACGCGGTATGAAATTCATTGTGAAAGGGATCATGACGGTTGACGAGGCCGAGGATGCCGTGGATGCCGGAACGGACGCCGTTCTTGTTTCCAACCACGGCGGCCGCGTCCTTGACTGCACCCCCGGCACGGCCGAAGTGCTGCCGGAAATCGCCGAAGCGGTCGGCGACCGTACCCTGGTCATGGTGGACGGCGGCATCCGGTCCGGTACGGACGTGCTGAAGGTTCTCGCGCTGGGCGCGAAGGCCGCGCTCGTCTGCCGCCCGGTGGCCGTCATGCTCCACGGCGATGAGGAAAACGGGGTGCCCGCCTATTTTGCCGGCCTGCGCGAGGAACTGGCCCAGGCCATGCGCCTGACGGGTTGCAAGGACCTGGCGTCCATCGACGCGAACGTTGTGTGTTAGCGCCCTTCCGTGTTCCCGGACCCAGGCGTGCGAATGCGCGGGACGCGCGAAATCGCGCCACGGGTGTCGGCATGGCGTCCGGGTTTTGCGCGTCCCGACCGGGGGCGATGGTGGGCGCGGGGTAAATTCTGCCCGGAGGGCTTATATGTGGGATCAGGCGGCGGCGGAACGGTATGAGGCATGGTATGCGACTCCTCGCGGGTCGTTCGCCCTTGCCCGCGAGCAGCGCCTGATGGCGGACATGGTTTCCCCCTGGCAGCGGCGCAACCACTCCCTTTTGGAAATAGGCTGCGGCGCCGGGCACTTCCTGGAGATGTTCCACGACGGCGGCTTTGACGTCACGGGCGTGGATAAAAGCGAGGCCATGCTCGATAAGGCGCGCGAGCGCATGGGCAGCCGGGCGACGTTGCGCGTCGCGGATGCCGCGCGCCTGCCGTTTGATGACGACGAGTTTGACTACGTTGCCATCGTCACGGCGCTCGAATGCATGGACGATCCCGGATCCGCCCTTTCCGAGGCCTTCCGGGTGGCCCGGCGAGGCGTGGTCATCGCCTACCTGAATTCCTGGTCCGTGTACCGGCAGGAGCAGCGCTTTGCGAGGTTCCGGCGCCAACTCCGCTATTCCCTGGCCGTCCGCAAGGCGGAAAAGGCGGGTTTGCCGCCGCCGGATCCCGGCCGCAGACGCGCCCTGGATTCCCCGTGGTTCAACCTGGTCAGCATCTGCCGGCTTATTCGGGACGTCTCCGGCCACCGACCCTCTTCGTTCCGTTCCACCTTGTTCTCCCCCTCGTTCTGCTGGCGCGGGATAAAGCCGTTTTCACTTTCCTGGGCCCATCTGCTGCCCTTTGGGGCGGTATCCGTGGTCCGGGTCGACCTCATGCCGGTCGCGGCGACGGCCACGGTCATCCGCACGCCCAAGATGGCGCCCGCGGCCAGGGCGCCAGCCGGCGTTATCACAATGGACAGTTCCGGAAAGACCATGTAAGGTGACGCGGCTGGAAATGGGTTCCGGCGCTTATTACAAACCGCCGGAAGGGAAAGCGGGGAGGAAGGCATGAAAAAGGGTTCCAGGTCGTTGTCGCTTGTTTTGATGGGGTCTCTCACCGTCGCCGTGGGAGGATGCGGCTCCGACGAGCCGACGGAGGACTTCCGGGCGTATCAATCCATCGACGAATGCGTGAAAGAACAGATATTTACCCAGCAGGAATGCCGGGATATGGCGATCGCTGCCGTGCGGCAGAATCCCCAGTTCGCGGACAAGGCCGAATGCGAACGCGAATTCGGGGAAGGCAACTGCACGCAGCCGCAGCAAAACGTCCAGGGTGAGCAGCGCCAGGGTTCCTGGATGCCGCTCCTGGCGGGCTACATGGTTGGGCGCTACCTCGGCGGCAACGGCATGATGCAAGGCGCGCAGCCCCTGTATCGGCAAGATCAGGCCGGTCAGCAGGGGAACACAACCGCCGCCAGAACCTCCGGCGGGTTCCGCACCCTTGGCGGCGCCGCCATCCAGACCGATGCCGGGGGCAAGGTCGTCAACCCCAACCAGACCGTGCGCCAGGGGTTTGCCAAGAGCGCCAAACCTTACGCGGCACGCGGCGGCTTGGGTTCGCGCGGCGGCTTCTCGGGTTCCAAGGGGTTCGGGAGCTCCGGCTCGTGATCCGAAAGGTTCTTACCCCGCGGCCCGGCTGGCAAGAGAAGGCCGAGGCCGCGGGGTTTATTTTTCATCACGTCGACGGGGAAATCTACTGGGACGAATCCGTCTGCTATTCCTTCACGTTGCGGCAGGTTGAGGCCGATATCGAGGACGCCACCCAGGAACTGGTCGGCATGTGCCTCGATACCGTTGCCGACGCCGTCGAGTCCGAGGAAATTCTTACCAGGCTGGCCATCCCCCCGGCCGCCTGGGACCTGGTCCGCGCCAGTTGGCGGGAAGGGGACGCCACCCTCTACGGCCGGTTCGACCTCGCGTATGACGGGCAGAGCCCGGCCAGGATGTACGAATTCAACGCGGATACCCCCACCTCGCTTTACGAAAGCGCCTACTTCCAATGGCTTTGGCTGGAAGACGCGCGCGGGACCGGGCTCGTCCGCAAGGACGCGGACCAGTACAATTCCATCCAGGAAACCCTGATCGAAACGTTCGCCTCCTACGGCATCGCCACACCCATGCATTTTTCCTGCGTGGCGGGTTCGGCCGAGGATCTCGCGACGGTACACTACCTGCGCGACTGCGCCGAGCAGGCCGGGATCACCACACGGCACATCTATATCGAGGATATCGGCGTCGATCAAAACGGCCAGTTCATTGATCTGGAGAACGCGCCCATCCGCCACCTGTTCAAGCTCTACCCGTGGGAGTTCATGGTTCGCGACGCGTTCGCCCCCTACCTCGCCACCTGCGACACCCAGTTTTTCGAGCCGCCCTGGAAGATGCTCTTGTCCAACAAGGGCATTCTTCCCTTGCTGTGGGAACGGTACACCAACCACCCGAACCTTCTTCCGGCCTGGTTTCATGATCCGTACCGGCGCGCGCCCTACGGCGATTTCGTGCTGAAACCTCTTTTTTCGCGTGAAGGGGCCAACATCAGGGCTTTCCGCGATTACGAGGAGAAGGTTTCGACCGGCGGTCAGTACGGCGCCGAAGGGTACGTGGGCCAGCTCCTCTGCCCGCCGCCGTTCATCGACGGACACGGTCCCGTGATCGGATCCTGGGTCGTTAACAACACCGCGTGCGGCATGGGTATCCGGGAAGACGACGGTCCCATCACCGGCAACCTCTCCCGTTTCGTCCCGCATGTGATCGAAGGGTAACCGTTGCCGCGCCCCATACGGCCGCTTGTCTGTCGGCCGGCATGACGGGTGTTTGATGACCGTGGCGGAAAATACCCTACAAGCGCCCCATCAAACCGCTTACCAAGTAAAAACCAGCCAGCGCATTTACTTTGAACGCTATGCATCGCAAGCCCTGTGAACGAAGTGCAACAAGGCCCGCGAGGTTGGCGTATTGCGGGCTTCGCTCGCCGTGAAGCGGAAATCCCAAAGCGAAACAGCACCGGAAAGACGTATTGCGCCCCGAAGGGAAATGCCGTATCCAAGCGCATAGCCGGTTGGCGTGATTTCGCGGCGGCCGGTGCGGACAGCCCGGGGAGCGGCCATGCCGCCTCTCCCGTCCATTGTCGGAGCGGGGCCGGCCGGATTGAAACAACCTACAACGGGAGAATGTCATGGACGCCGCAAACGCAGCACACTCTCACGACGACTATGCCCAGACGCCGGTTCCCGCCCAGGAACGGCGTTCTTTTTTTTCCATTTCCATGGTCATGCTCGGCTATACGTTTTTCGCGGCCAGCATGTGGACCGGGGGGGCGCTGGGAACGGGCCTGAGACTTTTTCCGGACCTCGTCGTCACCATCCTGGCCGGCAACCTCATCCTCGGCGTGTACGGCGGCCTTTTGGGCTATGCGGCGTCCTCCACCAATCTTTCCACGCATATGCTGGCGCGGTATGCGTTCGGCTCTTTCGGCTCCAAACTCCCCTCCTTCATGCTGGCGTTCACCCAGATCGGCTGGTTCGGCGTGGGGGTGGCCATGCTGGCCTACCCGCTTAACAAGCTGTTGGGCGTGCCCGTCACGCCGGTCATTTTCATCGCGGGCCTGGTCATGACCCTCACCGTCGTGGCCGGGTTCAAGGCAATAGAGTGGATCAGCTGGATCGCCGTGCCGGCCATCCTCATTCTCGGTTTCTGGTCCATGGGCACCGCTGTCGCGGATTACGGCGGCGCGGCCGCGCTTGCCGCCATCGAGCCCAAAAATCCCATAACCTTCGCCGTGGGCGTGGCCTTGGGAGTCGGCTCCTTCATCAGCGGGGCCACGCTGACTCCCGACTTTGTCCGTTTCGCGAAGAACCGCAAGGACGGCGTGAGCGCCACGGTCATCGGCTTCACCTTCGGCAACAGTCTGATGTTCTTTTTCGGGGCAATCGGCGCTATGGCCGTGGGCGTGGCGGATACCGCCGAAGTGCTGGCCGCCCAGGGGCTTCTCGGCGGGGGGATCGCGCTGCTCGCGCTTAACATCTGGACCACCAACGACAACGCCCTGTACGCCTCGGGCCTGGGGCTCGCCAACATAACGGGCTGGAAACGCAAAACCGTAACCGTCATTGCGGGCGTGGTCGGCACGATATTCGCGGATTTTCTCTACAACAACTTCGTGGGCTGGCTGACCTTCCTCAGCGTCTCGCTGCCGCCGATCGGGGGCATCATTATCGCGGACTTCTTCCTGCGCTGCGGCAAACGTATCGCCGAAAATGAAAAACCGGAATTTCTGCGCCTCGCAGCCATGATCGCCTGGGCCGTCGCCATTGCGGTTTCCAAGCTCTCCCCGGCCGAAGGCGTCTTGTGCGTCGCGCCGCTCAACTCCATCATCACGGCCTGCGTCGTGTACCTGATCGCGGATGCCGTTCTTCCGGGGAGGAAAGCCTGATGGACCTGATTATCCGCAACGCCAACCTGCCGGACGGGGCCTGGCCCGGCGGCAAGGGACCGGCGGACATCGCCATTGACGGGGAACGCATCGTGAAAATAGCTCCGGCCATTCCGGAAAAGGGAAAACAGGAGATCGACGCCACGGGCAAGCTGGTTTCCGCGCCCCTGTGCGACCCGCACCTGCATCTTGACGCGGTGTTGACCGTCGGCAAGCCGCGGTACAATGAATCCGGAACCCTACTGGAGGGTATCCGCATCTGGGGCGAACGCAAGCCGCACCTCATGAAAAGGGAACTGGTGGAGAACGCCAAGGAAGCCGTGCTCTGGGAGTTCGCCAACGGGGTGCAGTTCATCCGGACCCACGCGGACACCACGGACCCGACCCTGTTGACGGTGGAGGCTCTTCTGGAAGTCCGGGAATCGATGAAAGACCTGGTGGACATCCAGGTAACCGCGTTTCCGCAAGACGCCGTCTATACCGCGCCGAACGGCGAAAGCCTCATGCGGCGCGCCATGGACATGGGCTGCGACGTGGTGGGCGGCGCTCCGCATATCGAGTATACCCGCGAAGACGGGGTGAAGCAGGTCGAATTCGCCTTTGCCCTGGCGGAAGAATACGGGGCGCTTATCGACATCCATTGCGACGAGACCGGCGACGAGCAGTCCCGGTTCGTGGAGGTCATGCTCAAGCTCGCCATGGAAACCGGGTTCCGGGAAAGGGTTACGGTCAGCCATGCCACGGCCATGCACAACTATAACAACGACTACGCGTTCAAGCTCGTCGGCATCGCGGCGAAGTCGGGCGTCAATTTCATCACCAACCCCTATGATAACTCGGTGCTCCAGAACCGCACGGAAGGCTATCCCCGGCGGCGGGGGCACACGCGGGTGGACGAGTTGGACGCGAACGGCGTGAACGTCTCGATAGGCCATGATTCCATCATGGATCCCTGGTACCCCATGGGAACCGGGAACATGCTGCACGCGGCCAACCTGCTGCTGCATTACGCGCACATGAGCGGCTATGCCCAGATACCGCGCCTTTTCAAGATGGTAACCGGCAACTCGGCCAGGACGCTCCAGGTTGAGGAGCGGTACGGCCTCGCGGAAGGAAAGCCGGCGAACCTGATTATCCTGGACGCGCCGGACGAGTTCGAGGCCGTGCGGCTCATGCCTGTCTGCCTCTACAGTATCCGCAAAGGCAAGGTGGCCCTGGTTTCCAGGCCGGCGGAACGGCGTCTCGCGTTCGCGAACTATGACCGGGCTGTTGATTTCCGGGTGTAGACAGGATGGCATCGTATCCCGCCGCGTAAGGAACGCATCCGCGAAGCCCCCGCTGTTTTTGGCGGGGGCTTTCTTACGGCAATGGCCTGAACCGCTAAGCGACCGGTTGCTTTGTGACATAAAGACAGCCACCGCCGCCGCAAACGCGTCCCGTGGCGGTCATAGAATGCTTAATAGTGCCTGCTGAACCGGCTTATCGACCCGGACCCGAGGGAAGCGGCGCGCGCATAGGACGCCAGGGTTCTTGCTGTTTTGCCGGTAACGGCGTTTATCTCCCCGCCACCGTCGGCGCCGTCAGCCGGCTCCCCGCCGGCTCCGTCGGCCGCGCTGTTTCTCGCTTCGCGTTCGGTTTTCACTTTTTCCAGCGTTTCGGTTTCTTCCGCCGTTTCCGCCGCCGCCGCGATCGAGGCTTCGATCCGGGCGCGGATGGCCGCGAAAAGACCCTCGGAAGCGTCCGCGACCGTGTTCAGCCCGTATTGTTCGATCAGTTCCATGAGAGACGGCCTGTCTTCCGCCTTGGGCGCGACCGGCGGCTCGTCCGCCGCAGCCGCTTCGCCGGCGGCCTTCTCCGCGGCGTTTTCCGTACCGGCTTCTTCCGGCTCAAAGGGTAGGGAGAGAATTTCTTCCGCACCGTCCGGTTTGGTGACCGTCACGCGGGCCGCGAGATACCGTTCCTCGCTGTCCGGGTCCATGGCCAGGTCCAGGG
>JAJBSY010000379.1 GCA_020861205.1 Deltaproteobacteria bacterium
AAGGCGATACGGGCATTCTCTGACCCGGGCTACGTCGATTCCCTGTGCACCAACTTCCCGTTCGAGGCCTTCACGGAGTTCACCTGCACGAACAAATTCGCCCTGCTCAAGGAGTTGGCGCTCATCCGGCAACGCGGGTACAGCATAGACGAGCAGGAGCACTTTCTCGGCATCCGGTGCGTGGCCATTCCCATTTTAAGCCCGCACAACGAACCGTTGGCCGCCGTCAGCATCTCCATGCCCCAGTTTCGCGCGGAAGCGGACCCGGGCTTGCAGGACAGGTGCATCAAGGCTCTGCTGGCGGCATCCCCCCGGCTGACCAGGAGTTTTCTCGGCTCGGAATAACGCCGGCGGCGGCATACGATGGCGCTTACTGTCCTCGGAAAATTTTTCTGAGGACAGTTTTTGTCCGATCTTCCGTGCGTGTTCGGTGGCCGCCCGTTTTGTCGCCCCGAAAAAAGGCGTTTTTACGGGTTATGACTGAACGGGCGGCGGTTATACCCCCGCCGCGCCGGACGATACGACGGACGCGGCCCGTATCTGGGAAGCCATGTAGGCGATGCGCGCGCTGTCTTCCATCAGTTCCGCGGTCTGAAAACAATCTTCCAGGGTCTCGCCGAAGGAGACTATCCCGTGGCCGCTCAGGATCAGGGCCTGGGTTTTTTCGTCATTCTCCCGCACCGTCTCGGCCACCCGTTCCAGCAGTTCCCGCGATCCCGACCGCAACGGTTCGATCAACGGGGCCGGGCACAGCTTGTTTTTCGCCGCGGACGTCACCCGGGGAAACGCGCCGCCTTCCACCGTGAACGCCGTCACATGGGGGGGATGAACATGGTACACGGCCCGGACGGACGGACGGGTTCGGTATATGGCAAGATGAAAGCCGCTCTCCTTGGAGGGCTTGAACTCGCCGTGCTTCACGAGGACGTTCCCGTCGAGATCGACCAGAAGAATATCCGCCTCACCCACTTCGCGCAGGGAAACGCCGCTCCGGGTCACCAGGATTTTGTCACCATGCCGCACGCTGACGTTGCCGCCCGCGGCGGTAACGAGCATACGCTCATAGCCAAGCGCCGAATACCGGATGATATCCCGGACAGCCTGCTCATACCTTTGTTCCCACATCGGAGCACCACCTTTTCATGTCATCACGGCATATTTGCCGAGCATTTTGCATAACGCCTCGGGAGAACCGCAAACGCCGCCCTTGATGGAAAAACTTTTTCCCGCGAGCGGACCGTCGCCGATCAAACCCATACCCAGCCCGGTTTCCGGCCTCGCCTGCAACCGCAGGGTGCCGACGCCCAGGGCCCTGAAAACGGCCTGGGACGTTTCCCCGCCGATCACGACCAGGCGGTCGAACTCCCTGAGGCCGCATACCTCCGCGGCGCAAACGGACAGGGCTTCCAGAATCAACTCCGGCAAACCGGCATCCTCAAGACCGTCGGGCACGAGGGGCATCACCAGAAAGTCCTCTCGCGGGGATACGCCCAAACAGGCGTCGGCAACCCGGCGTATCTCTTCCCGGAACCGGTCGCCGCGCGACAGAATCTCGCCCATGCGCACATCGACGACCTGCAGGCCGAGCCGGTCCCGGGCCACCGCTATCTGGTTCAGGGTCGTGCTGATCTTGGACGCGCAAAAACACGCGCAACGAGGTGGCGGATCCGATTCCGTCCAGGCCGGTTCCGATGGTTGGCGGAAAAAATGCTTCGCCAGCGCCCAGGCCAGGCCGCCGGAACCGGCCCAGAGCGCGTCCGGCCAAACCGGCTGGAGCGCGCTGACCACCCGGTACCCGTCGTCCTCGGTAACGGCGTCGAAGACCAGGATGCGGCCGCCCTCGGCTATCCGCCGCCCGACCAGGTCGGCCAGACCGGGACCCCGCACCGCTTCCAGGCCGACGCCCATCACCGGCAGGCCGGTATCCGCGCCGAGGATGCCGCAAACATCGGACCGGGACGGCCGCTTGAGCGGGTCCTCCCTGGCCACGATGGACCTTTCCAGCAAAACGCCCTCGTAGTATTGCAGCCCGTCGAGGGTATAGGTATCGCGCCAGGGCGCGTGAACCATCAGGAAACACACCGGCGCGCCCAGCCCCTGCAACAGCCCTTCGATTTCATAGGAGGCGTTGCCGCGAAAGCCGATGTCCATCTTCTTCATGGCCGCCAGCCGGGGATACCGCCCAAGCTCACTCGCGAGGGCATAATGCGTTCGTTTCGCTTCCGTCCCAAGCAGGGTCCGGGACGACATATTGTACGCGATGACGTCCGCGTTATCCGGAACCGCCGACCGCCGCGCCGGGTCCACGTCCACCGTGACCGAACAGCCGCCGCTGAGAAAAATCGCCCCAGAATCCACGCAGCCCGTCACGTCGTCGGAAACCATCAAGACCGGTTTCATGATCCGTCCTCCCCGGCGTCCAGCGCGTGTTCCAGGGCGCGATACGCCGAGTGACGGCTTTCAAGCGCCATTTGCAGGCGCGGGTCGGGATCGATGCTGAAACTCTCCTGCCGGGCCAGCAGATCGCGGCACGCGGCATCCATATCCCCCGACGGTTCAAGGGCCTGCCGGCACAAAAGGTAGCCGCCAAGCGAAGGCATGTCGATCCGCGGATACACGGTTATCGGTTCCCCCAGCGCGGCGGCCTTGAGCGCAAGCAATTGGGGCATCCCGGAAAAGCCGCCGACCAGGTTGATGCCTTCCGCCGTTCCGGCCGCCTCGCGCATGGTTTCAAACAACGCGCGCGAGGCGTGGGCGAGACCTTCAAGCACAGCAAGGCACAAGGCGTCCTTGTCCGCGCCTCCGGCGTCACTTGAAAAGCCCCCCCGCCGTTTCGGGTCGCTGAACCGGTACGGCGGCACGTACAGCGGTATTCCCGCCGGGTCGGCGAGCAGCCGCATGGTCAGAGAGGGGTTCTTCTCCCGCCCGTACAAACCGAAAAGACCGTCCGCCCAGCGCATCGCATCGCCGCTCCGCGCCACGCAGCCCACCAGGGCCAGGGTTTCCCTGTCCGTTTGATGGTCCAGGTTGCAGGGCGGCAACCGGAAGGGACCCTCCTGCTCGAAGGGAAACGCCAAAACCTCGGAGGTGCCCGTGGAGAGAAGCGGCCTGTCGCCCTTGCGCCGCATACCGGCTGCCTTGGCGGCGCACATGTGGTCGTGCCCGCCCAGAACCACGGCTGTCTTGCCTCCCAAGCCGAAATCCGGATGCAACCGGCCGATGACCGTGCCCGACGGCCTGACCTCCGGCATCAGGCCGAGGTCCACGCCGAAGAACGCCGCCACAGGCTCGTTCCACGATTCCTTCAGGCTGTCATACACCATCGACCGGCACACTTCCGTGTAGTCGGTAACCGGCCCGATGCCCCCGGCGAGCCGCATGTGGAGGTAATCCACGATATTCACCCAGACCCGGCTTTTCCGAAGAATTTCGGGCTCATGCCGCCGCATCCATTCCAGTTTGAACGGCAGGGCGTTGGCGATCACAGGGTACTGCTGCAAAGCGCCGGCAATGGGCGAGTAATCCCGCTCCTCCATGTCCCGGCAACGGTCGTCCATCCAGGTAATACAGGGGTAGAGCGGCTCGCCACGCCCGTCGAGCGGCAATTCGGACTTTGCCATGCCCGTGACGGAGACGGCCGAAACCTCGCCGCGACAATGCGGGACCATGGCGGCGAACAGACCTCGCACGGCCTCGAGCAGCCGCTCCGGGTGCATGGTGACCATGCCGTCGGAGGGGCGGCTCAAGGGCGTTACGCACCGGAGGACATGAACGATGTCCCCACCGGGGCCGAACAGCGTCATTTTCAGGTTGCTGCTGCCCAGGTCTATGTTGATCGCGTGGTCCATCAGACCGCGTATTTGGCGAGCAGTTCGTCCACAAGGTCCACAGTCAGGGAATTGCCGCGCTCGGCGGCTTCCCGCGTTATGCCGCCCGCGTGGCTGGTGCCGAACACGTTGGGGAGCGCCAGGATTTCCTTGTACAGCTTGAACGGTTCGTCGCCGTAAACGTCCAGGGCCGCGCCGCCGATCGTTTGCGATTCGAGCGCCTCTTTCAAAGCGTGGTAGTCGAGGATCATGCCCCGGGCCGTGTTCACCAGGATGGCGTCAGGCTTCATCATGGCCAGCTCCTTCGCGCCGATGAGCGGCGGATCGCCCTTCGGAATACGGGCGTGCAGGCTGACGATGTCGCTCGTGCGGAGCAGTTCTTCCATGGAAACCGGCTTCGCGCCGCCGGCCACGATGTCTTCCGGCTTCTGGAAAGGATCGTGAACCACGACCTCGGCCTCAAAGCCGTTCAATATCCGGCAAAGGTGCCTGGCGATCTTGCCGAAACCGACCAAGCCGACCCGCTTGTTGAACAATTCCGTCCCGACGGTCTCGAACGTGTTGTACTTCAAGGTCCATACCCCGCTACGCAGGGAACGGTTCAAATCGCACAAATGGCGCTTGAGATTGAGCAGGAGCCCGATGGTCAGCTCGGCCACGCCCGTCGCGTTGCGCCCCGGCGTGTTGTACAGGGGGATGCCCTTTTTCTCCAGGTACTTCTTGTCCACGTTGACCGGCCCGCCGCGCATGACGATGACGCACTTAAGCTTCTTCGCCTTGTCGATAACCTGGCGGGGCAAGGCGTTGCCGTACATGATCAGAAAATCGACGTCCTCGACATGGTCCAGCAACGCCAGCGGATCGCCGTAAAATTCCCGGATGCCTTCGCAGGTTTCCTTTTCCAGGTTCGGGTCTTCCACGGACATGCCCTGAGGCACCACGGTATGGTCATGCAGAGGGAATTCCTTGGCCGGAACGTTGTCAAACCTGAGCGTGCGCAAGGCGAAGGTGTATTTCGCCGCGAGCCGCTCCTCTATGATCCGCGCAATGGGTTCGGGCTGTATGAAGTTGTTGCCCGTCACAAGTATGGTGAACATCGGTTACTCCTGTTTGCCTTCGGGCTTCGCGCCCCGCTCCAGCCGGTCAAGGCGGTCCATGGTTTCGTCCAGGGATGCGTCTTCCTGAACCATATACTGGAGCGCCTGGATGAGCGCGGCCGTGTTCGGATAGCTCCAGACGAACCTGCCGAAGGCCACCCCGGCCGCGCCGGCGTCCAGCGCGTTCCGGGCCATGGACACGTAATCCCGGATGGTATTGCCGGCTGATCCGCCGGCGAGAACCACCGGCGCGGGCACGGCCTCAACGATGCGCGCGAACGTTTCAGGTTCCCCGCTGTGGTGAACCTTGAGGACGTCCACGCCGAGCTCAGCGCCGGCCCGGGCGGCATAGGCCACGTACTGCCAGTCCTCTCTCTTGGCGGGTTCGACCATCTCCCCGTTCGGGTAGATGTGGCCGATGACCGGCATACCGAACTTCGCGGCTTCCTTGGTGAGCGCGCCGAGGCGTTCCATCTGCACGAGCTGGTCCTTGCCGCAGAAGATGCTGCCGGTTGCGATGCCGTCCGCCCCGTAGCTCACCGCCTCTTCCATGTCGGCGACCCAGGCGTGGCAGGTGGGGTTATACTTCGAGGGCGACGAGGTCTTGAGGATAAGGGAAACCCCGCTTCCGCTGTATTTCCCGAAAAAGCGGGCGGCCAGTCCCTTGTGCATGGTGACGGCATTGGGTTTCCCCGCGATTATCCTGTCCAGGGTGTCTTCAATGCGGATGAGCCCCGGCTGGATCCCCCGCGCGATGGTGTGATCCACCAGCACTTCCATAAACCGGCCGGCCTTGCCGCGAAACAGGCGGTCCATCCGGATTTTTTTCCCCAACGATTGCATGATCATGGTCATTCTCCCTTTACTAATGCTGTTACGGGCCCAAGCCCCCGCGAAAAGCCGGCCGTGCCTCATTCGGCCGGGGATTTTCGCTTGTATCGTTCCGTAATACCCTGCGTCAGGTGTATGTTTTGTGAATACCTCTCGTAATCGGTCAGCGAGAGCCCCAGGAAAAGCGTATCGATAATCGTGAGCTGGGCGATCCGCTTGGAGATAAGGTCGCCCCAGAACCCGGACTCGGCGGAGCAGCTGTATAACGCGGCATCCGCGAGTTTGCTCAAGGGGGATTTGCCGTACCCCGTGATGGCGATGATGGAGGCGCCCCGCTCCTTGGCCGTCGCAAGGTTCTCCAGAAGCGGAATGGACTTGCCGGAATAGGAGATTGCGATCACAACGTCGCCCGGCCCCAGCAGCACGGCATGCTTGGACTGGTGATCGACGTCGGAGACGCAGTGGCACTTGATGCCGATGCGCAGGAATTTGTGCATGGCGTCGAGCGCCAGGGCGCTCGAGCCGCCGATGGCGAACAGCTCGATCCCGCGCGCTTCCTGAAGCATCGCGATGGCTTTCGCAAGCTCCTGTTCATCCAGGATGCGGGCGGTGTTCTTGAGGGCGGCGATGTTGTTTTTGAATATCTTTTCCTTCACGACCAGGATGTCGTCACCCGGCTCGATTTGCGAACTGTCACCTTTCCCGGCCGCGTTCTGGACGAGGCTTATCTTGAAATCCTTGAATCGTTTGAACCCCATGGCCTTGCACAGCCGCTGGATGGTGGAGACGCTGGTATCCGCGGCCTCGGCTATTTCCACTATGCTCATCGCCGCGAGCCGGTCGTTCTGTTTCCGCAGCAAATCGGCCGCCTGCCGGACGCTCCCCTTCAGGTCGGGGTAAATCTTATCCAGCATGAAATGCCAGTTCGGTATTTGCAGATCGGTCATGGATTCCTGTCCTTGCTACAATTGAGCGGAAAACGCGCGCAACCGCGCCGCACGGGGTCCGTCGCCGTTTCCTTCCGGCGCCATGGGCGGTCACCAAAACCCTTCCTTCATTATTATTAAAAATACCTTTATTATTTTGGTAATTTTTTGTCAATATTCAAAATATAAAAAGCATAAATATACATGAATACAATTATTTTATAATAAAATATTATATATTACAC
>JAJBSY010000448.1 GCA_020861205.1 Deltaproteobacteria bacterium
TGATATGCCTGTTTTCTCATCGAGCTGCTTGTAGGTCGCGGTAAGCCGCTCCATGAATTCCTTGAGATTACTTTTGAGCATTAGCTAGACCTCGGTACGCTAACGTATCAAAGTTGATTTTTTAAGTTTACGGTGATATATCAAAGCAGAAGGAAGCCACTTCAGCCACCCGATTTAGCTTGCAAGGGAAAAATTAATGAGCGGTATGCCACGATCAGACTTTATGGAAGCTATGAGCCGAATTCAGCTTGTGACGGGCTGTGGCACACAGCAAGAGTTGGCTGAGTTTTTGGGCATCAGACAATCGTCAATTTCTGATGCGAAGAAGAGGGGGAGCATTCCATCAGATTGGCTTCTGACTTTGTGGCGAAAAAAAAGGATAAATCCTGATTGGATACTGACCGGGCAGGGGCCTCGTGATTTGCACGCCATCGAGGATGGGGGGGCCATTCCTCAATATGTGTACATGAAAGAAATTAGGCCGCCAGAAGAATGCTCAATGGAAGAACTGATCGTGGAGATTTTTCGCCGTACATCCAAAATTATTGACGACTCTGGAAAGGTCTAAAAAGGGCCACGGAGATGTTCACCGTGGCCCTCAAGGTTATTAACTATCCTTTAGGGGGATAGGGGTCATTACCATAACTATTTTTTTCCCGAATTTGACCATTCGGGCGGTGGATACAAAGCTCAAGACCCTCACGTTGAGCAATAGTTCTTGCCCGCTCGAATCCTTCCGCCTGTGTATCAGTCCGGAGTGAAGCCCTTTCGGCACCACCCTTTTTGACTTGCCATCCGCCCTCCGGATGGGGGGTAACATGAATGCTTTTGGATTTACTCATATCTAACTCCTTTTAGTTTTTTGAGGATTTTTTTCTTTTGGGGTAAAAGACGAAAGCCTTTAGCCCATAATCCTCGGCTCGCATTTCTTGCCCCCAGCGATTCGTGTACGATTTGACGTAGACGGCATTTTCAGGGGCCGGGCCATTGCCACTTTTAACTTGGGTATTCGGTTGCATCCGAATCCTCCGTTTTATTTTGTGGCGATAGGTCTTGCGAAAACTACCAAAAGGACTTAGTATTAATTTCCACACTAACACTGCTTCCGATTGGGAGTTGTGTGCAGGGGCACCTATCACCACGTTGTGAGCGGTGCCCTTACTCTTTTTCAATCAGGTTGAAACTACCCACTTATCCAAATACCTCCGGGAATTGCTTTTTGACTTCGCCCTGCCCTATGAGGCTGGTGAAGATTCGATAATTTTTTGTCTCGTAACGGACTCGGCCAGCAACAATAGCGGGAGAGATATCCAAATCCAGAGAAAAATCCAAAATGGAACTATGGCTTGCCCGATGAGCTCGAAACATTTTCCAATCGCTTGGCGAAATTGCGGCATCCGTTGCTAACTTATCAGCTTCAGCTTCATGCCCCTCTGTTGGAGCAATATCCATATCATCAAATATAGCGTTGCTGCCTACTTTAACGTGCCCAAGCACTAAGTGCGCTAGTTCGTGTAGCAAAACAAACCAAAAATTATCGACCCTGTCATACCGCCCCGTGAGAGCAACTATCGGATTCTTATCTTCCCCGAATAAAACTGCCCCATCAAGATGGGTTCCCTTGAAATGAGGAACCATCACAAAGCGGATACCCAAATCAGCCAAGTAGCGCTGAACTTTTTTTATGCCCTGGCTTGTCCGACCAAGCTCTTGGACTATATCTGTAAGGAGGCTTGCATCAACTTTCTTGGGGTTATAGTTGCGCACTAATTTTAACTTCTGTGCTTCAAGCCTTACTCCAAGCAACCATGCCTGAAGAGCTAAAGAATCAGTTTTTGAATTTTTACGTGGAAGCTGACGGAGGCATGCCATTTGGGTATCAGAAATTGAAACATTTACCTCAGAGCATAGATACTGTATGGCAGCTTCAGGCTTTTTCTTGAGTTCAGCAGGGACCCATCCTCTTTTGACTATTTCATTGATTGGATAACCACTAAAGTCGAGAGTCTCGCCAGCCTCTTCTGGTTCGGAAATTAGCAAGTCCGCAGGTATGCCAAGGTGTGCCTTGAGTGCTTTTATATCTGCAAGAGAGGGGGTTCTCTTGCCTGATAAAATTTCGCTAGACCGGCTTCTGCTGCCGAGAATACGAGCAAGATATGCATCAGGAAGCTCATAAAGCTTCAAGCACATTCTTATTAACTCCGAAACGGAGTAATTATTTTGCAGTATGCTCGCAAACAAATCTATGGCCTTTATACAACGAAGAAATTGCTTTTCCGTATCTTCACTCTGCAATTGGGAAATAATTTGCTCAAGTGCCTTTACCTGTCTTTGTGATACAAGTTTTTTGGGCATGGCTTCCTCCTTTGCAGAATCTGTTAAATCTATTGTCTAACCAAGAAGTACCGGCGCTCCCAAAAAAAGTCAAGACTATTCCATGAATATTTTTGGATGCGGCATTTTTTTTGGGAACATTTATATAATATGCCTAATTTATTGAAATTTTTGTGTGTAGTTTTAGCATTGAGCATCCTTGGATGCGAATAAGCAGCCCCGCAGGGCAGGCAGGAAGTAGTACTACTTCCTATGTCCTGCCTTTGTGAGTAGTTGCCAATCTTTTCAATTATGCTGCTTGATGCCGGAAATTTGAAATTATCGGCAATCATCGGCAAAAGTAGCGGCAATGATCGGCAAACATCGGCAAGTTTGGCGGCAAGGATTTGGAAGTTTGCAGATGGTGAGGGGCGGCGCGGTCCTTGCGAGTGGCACACCTCAAAAGTGTCGCGCTGCAAGGCCCGTGACGCCCCGGTTGTGTGGTCAGTTCTTTTCTCTCTTTCTGGCTTCTTCACGTAACGAATCTAGATAATCGGCGTAGGCTTGCATCATTTCCCGGCGCTGCGGCAAAAGTTGGGCCTTGTCATAGGCTGCCTTGGCAGCATCACGCTCAAGCGTATGCGACAATTGCAGATAGATCACGTCATGCGGGAAGCCCAATTCCTTGAGCAAGGTCACGGCCATGTGCCGGAAGCCGTGCGAAGTAAATTCCTTTGAGCCGTACCCTGCGGCATGAATGGCTTTGAGCAGAGAGTTCGTAGTCAGGTGGCCGCTCTTGCCATAGGACGGGAACAGATATTGCCCCTCCCCGGTATAGCGGTGCAAGTTTTCCAGGTGTTCCAGCACCTGACGGGCCAGCGGAACGACATGCGGCTTGTTATTCTTCATCTTCAGGCCGGGAATCCGCCATTCGCGTTCCTGCCAGTCAATCTCACTCCATTCGCCCCAGGTGAGGGTTCCGGGCCGCAGAAAGACGTATGGAGCGATGCGCAGGGCCGTAGCAACCTCAATGCCGCATTTCTCGGTCATGGTGCTGTCGAGGGCCAGCAGGAGCTTGCCGACTTTATCCGGGCTGGTGATGGTAGCAAATCCCCGGTTCGGGTCCGGCCGTTTGAAAGAAAGTCCTTTCCAGATGGAATAGGCGGGATTGTTATCGCATTTGCCCACGGCAATGCCGAAGTTGAAGATGCGAACAGTGTTCTCGGCAATCTTGCGCAGGGTGTCGTACTTGCCCTCGGCCTCAAGCTGCTGGAACAGCGCCCGCACGTCAGCGGGCTTGATTTCGTTTATGGGCAGCTTCCCCAGAGGGCCGATGATGTGCTTGATGATGCGCGTTTTCTCGCCGTGGTAGGTGCTTTGCTTCCATGTTTTGCGTACATCTTCCAGCCAATCCAGGGCGACGGCTTCCAGGCTCATGGGGTGGGCCTCGCCCTTGGCGAGAAATTTCTCGACCTGCACGGCTTCTTTCTGCCGGGTCTTTTCAGACTTGCGGACTTCTGACGGGTTCAACCCTTGGTCTAGCTGCTGCCGTAAGAGGAAGTTTTTCTCCCGCGCTTCCTTGAGTCCGACAACCGGAAATTTGCCAAGGGAAAGCATCTGCTCTTTGCCCTCAAAGAAGTACCGCACCCGCCAGCGCTTGCTTTTGGCCGTGACTTCCAGGAAAAGCCCGTTGCCGTCCGAAAGGCGTACCGCCTTTTCCTTGCCAGTGGCCTTGTCTATTTTCGGCTTTGCCGCTTCAATCCCCTTGGTGGTCAACGCCATGATGCCGCCTCCCGGTTACCTGGGTAACTTTTTTCGAGTGAACTCGCTTCCAGTATTATACCCAGAAAATTACCCAGACAAGGGGCGGTTTTTACTGCAATTTGATACCTCTTAATGGAAAACGCAAAGTCCGGATTTCATTGTTTAGCAATGAAATCCGGACTTCTTTGGTGCTAGTCGCACTAAATTCTGGCGGAGAGGCAGGGATTTGAACCCTGGATACCCTTATGAGGTATACTCCCTTAGCAGGGGAGCGCCTTCGGCCGCTCGGCCACCTCTCCAACTGGCCGTTTTCCGACACAGTAGACGGATTTGATACCGGGGGGAACGCCTGATGTCAAGCGGAATAGCAAGACGACGCACGGCGGCAATCCGTTGCAAGGCCGATAGGAAGAGAGCCGTGTCCCGGTGTGCTTGAGCACGGGCCGGGAACCGCGCGTCCGGTACCGGCGAACGGCCGATAGCCCGCGCTTGCTTAACCGTCCCGGGTCAGGCCGAACTTCTTGAGCTTGTACTGCAACGTCCGGCGGCTGATGCCCAGGGCTTCGGCCGTGCGTTCGCGATGCCCGCCGTTGGCGTTGAGGGCCCGGATGAGCGCCTCGCGTTCCGCCGACTCCACGGCGGTCTCCATGGTGGCCGGGTCCCGCGCGGTCGCCGTGGCCGTCTCCCCGGGAGTGCCGCCGGCCAGGATTTTTTCCGGCAGCGCGTCCGGTGTGAGGATATCGGAACGGCTGAGAATGACGCCCCGTTCCAGCACGTTTTCCAGTTCCCGCACGTTGCCAGGCCAGGAATACCGGCTTAACGCCGCAAGGGCGGCCGGGTTGATTCCCCGGATGTCCTTCCGGTTTTTCTTGCACAGCCGCTGCAACAAGGCGGCGGCCAGGGCGGGCAGATCCTCCACGCGGTCGCGCAGCGGCGGTGCCACGATCTCCAGCACGTTGAGCCGGAAGTAGAGGTCCTCGCGAAACGATCCGTCGCGTACGGCCTTCGCGAGATCGCGGTTGGTCGCCGCAATGATCCGCACATCAACGGTCATGGGCCTGACGGAACCGAGCGGTTCCACCACCCGCTCCTGCAAGGCTCTCAGGAGCTTGGCCTGCACCTCCGGGGGCATCTCGCCGATTTCGTCGAGGAACAGCGTGCCCTTGTCCGCAAGCTGGAAGCGGCCGGGCTTGTCCTTGACGGCGCCGGTAAACGCACCCCTGGCATAGCCGAACAGTTCGCTTTCCAGGAGGTGGGGGGGAAGCGCCGCGCAGTTCACCTTGACCAGCGCGTGCGGCGCGCGGGGCGACAGGGCGTGGAGCGCGTCCGCTATCAGCTCTTTGCCGGTGCCGGATTCCCCCATGATGAGGACCGTCGCTTCGGAAGGCCCGGCCTGGCGGATGACTTCGTGAAGCTGGCGCATGGCGAAGGACGTCCCGACCAGGACGTCCAGGGGATCCTTCCCCGCGATGCGCTCGCGAAGGCGGGTGTTCTCCCGCAGGAGACGCGCCTGTTCCAGGGCCTTTTCAGCGACGGTCACGAGTTCGTCGTTGTCCGCCGGTTTTGTCAGGTAATCGAACGCGCCGTTTTTCATGGCTTCAACGGCGGACCCCACCGTGCCGAAGGCCGTGAGCATGACCACTGGGACGCCTGGGTGGTTTCTGCGCAGGAGCGGCAAGAGGTCATGGCCGCTCATGCCGGGCATGGCCACGTCAAGCAGGATGACCCTGATATCAGCTCCGCCGGGCGCGGTGAGGATTGCCAGCGCCTCGTCGGCGTCGGCAGCCTCCGATACCCGCCATCCCGCATCTTCCAGGACGGCGCGGACCATGAGGCGCAATGCCTTTTCGTCATCGACCACGAGAATGTGTTTCATGCGACGCTCGGTTTATCGGTGTGTTTTTCGGGCAGACTGTCCGGGAAAAAGAGGCTGACGGCACAGCCGCGCCCGCCGCCGGACGGGACGGGGGACGTAATGGCGAGGCTGCCGCCGTGGCCCTGCATGATGGTCTGGACAAGGGCGAGCCCGAGGCCGGTGCCCTTTTTCTTCGTGGTGAAGAACGGTTTGCAGGCTTGCGCGCGCTCTTCTTCCGTCATGCCCGGGCCGGAATCGCTGACCGTTATGCGGGTTCCCGCGCGGCCGTTTTCCGCCGCGCGGGCGGAGGACAGGGAAATGGTACGGCCGTCAGCGCCCCGTGCGCCCTTCATTGCCTCAAGGGCGTTAAGCAGGAGATTGAGCAGGGCCTGCTTCAAGGCGTCCGGGTCGGCGGTCACCACGGTCGCCTCCAGGGAGCACGCGAGCGCGAGGCCCTGCTCGCGCAGCTCGAAGCGCAGCAGGGAGGTGATCTCCTCGCAAACCCCGGTCAGATCCGTCGCTACCGGCGCGAGGTCGCGCGGACGGGCGAGGTAGAGCAGGTCCGTGATAACCCGGTTGAGCCGGTCGGACTCCCGCACCATCGTCCGGGCGTATTCCTCTTCCGGCTGCTTGCCGGAAAGTTTTTTGGCGAAATATTGCGCGAACCCGCGCAACGCCGAAAGAGGGTTACGGATCTCGTGCGCGACCCCGGCGGCCAGGGAACCGATGGCCGCCAGTTTTTCGGCTTCCGCGAGGTTCTTTTCCAGCGTGCGGATGCGCGTCCGGTCACGGATGATGACCATGCGGGACGGGGCCCGCTCTTCGGGATCGGCGTCGCCCTGGGGAAGGAACGGCAGGACCCGGATTTCAAGCTGCATCCCGTCAAAGGACGTTTGTTGCCAGCCTTTGTCCGCGGCCGGATCGACCGGGGGCGAAAAGGGGCCGGTCGCGTCCGCCAGATGCCGGCCCCCGATATTCCCGCCATT
>JAJBSY010000249.1 GCA_020861205.1 Deltaproteobacteria bacterium
AAAACGACTCGTAATATCCGTAGGCAAGCCTGGCCCTGGTAAGCAGGGACGTGAGGGAAGCCCGCTCCAGCGCGGTTTTTTTGTCGTTGTCCGGCAACGGCGGCAGCTCGATGCCTTCCAGGACGTTGGGCAGCCCCGCGGCCATGACCATGTCGCGCCCGGCCCTCTGGATCTGCATGGAGACGCCGTGCCCCACCGTGTGCGCCACGTCCTGGATGCGGCTGGATTTTAGGTAGGCGATAACGGATTTGGATGTATGCAAAACGAAAAGCGTGGAGACGGAGAACGTCAACAGGATCGCCGTAAGGATGGTCAAGGGCAGTTTAACCCTGAGGCTGAGTGGCTGTTTCATAACAGTTCCGATGGGCGACGAGGAAACCGGAGCCATGGTGCGATCGGTTCCTTAGTATCTCCCAGGAAGATTTTTATGGAATTATGCCCGGTTGGTAAACTTTTATTTACCATATTCCTTTGGCGGTCGCACGGCAGAAAATCATGAAAAAAAATGTCCCATCCTCTGGACGGTGTGAAAAACCGTCTTATCTTGTAGTCGATCATAACAGATATGTCACCGGCTCCGCGTTTTTCGGTGGCTCCCGTTTGTTACCGCATCGGCCTTGCGCGGAGGAAGCCGGTGGATTTCTTGTGAAGAGAGGAACTTTCAATGGGCAAAATTATCGGCATAGACCTTGGGACTACCAACTCCTGCGTTTTCGTCATGGAAGGCAAAGAACCCAAGTGCGTTACCAACCCTGAAGGCGGACGGACCACCCCGTCCATCGTCGCGTTTACGGGCAAGGAACGCCTTGTTGGCGATATCGCCAAACGCCAGGCCGTGACCAATCCGGAGCGGACGATTTTCGCCATCAAACGCCTGATGGGACGCCGCGCCGATGCGCCTGAAGTGAAGCGCTGGATGGAACACAGCCCCTACAAGATCGTGGCGGGCAAAAACGGCGAGGCCGCCGTGGAAATCGAAGGGCAGGTGTATACCGCCCCGGAAATCTCCGCCATGATCCTGGCAAAACTGAAATCCGACGCGGAGGCCTTCCTCGGGGAAAGCGTGACCGAAGCGGTCATTACCGTCCCCGCGTATTTCAACGACTCGCAGCGTCAGGCCACCAAGGACGCGGGCCGTATCGCGGGCCTCGACGTCAAGCGGATCATCAACGAACCCACGGCCGCTTCCCTGGCTTACGGTTTTGACAAAAAAGCTAACGAAAAGATAGCGGTCTTCGACCTCGGCGGCGGCACGTTCGACATATCCGTCCTCGAAGTGGGCGACAACGTGGTTGAAGTGCGCGCCACCAACGGCGATACCTTCCTCGGCGGCGAAGACTTCGACCAGCGCATCATCAACTGGCTGGTGGACGAGTTCCGCAAGGAGAACGGCATCGACCTCTCCAAGGACAACATGGCCCTGCAGCGCCTGAAAGAAGCCGCTGAAAAGGCCAAGAAGGACCTGTCCACCTCCATGGAAGCGGACGTCAATTTGCCCTTCATCACGGCCGACCAGTCCGGGCCCAAGCACATGATGCTCAAACTCACCCGCGCCAAACTGGAAAGCCTGGTGCAGGATCTGGTGGACCGCACCATCGAGCCCTGCAAAAAGGCTCTTGCCGACGCGGGCCTCAAGGCTTCGGAAATTGACGAGGTCGTCCTGGTCGGCGGCATGACCCGTATGCCCCTGGTTCAGAAAAAGGTGCAGGAATTTTTCGGCAAGGAACCGCACCGCGGCGTGAACCCGGACGAAGTGGTCGCCATGGGCGCGGCCATCCAGGGCGGCATCCTGGCCGGGGACGTTAAGGACGTGCTGCTCCTCGACGTGACCCCGCTCTCCCTCGGCATCGAAACCCTGGGCGGCGTGATGACCAAGCTCATCGAACGCAACACCACGATCCCGACCCGTAAAAGCCAGGTCTTTTCCACGGCGGCGGACAACCAGCCTTCGGTTTCCATCCACGTGTTGCAGGGCGAACGCCCCATGGCCAACGACAACATGACCCTCGGCCGGTTCGAACTGACGGGAATTCCCGCGGCCCCGCGCGGCGTTCCGCAGATCGAGGTCGCGTTCGATATCGACGCCAACGGCATCGTGAACGTGTCCGCCAAGGACATGGGCACCGGCAAGGAGCAGAAGATCCAGATCACCGCGTCTTCCGGGCTTTCCGAGGAGGAAATCCAGAAGTTGGTCAAGGACGCGGAAGCCCACGCCGAAGACGACCGGAAGAAACAGGAACTCATCGAGACCCGCAACCATGCCGACGCGCTGGTGTACTCGACCGAAAAATCCTTGTCCGACTTGGGCGACAAGGTCGATCCCTCCCTCCGGTCCGACATCGAGTCCAAGAGCAACGCGCTCAAGACGGCCATGGAGTCCGACGATATGGACACAATTAAGAAGGCCATGGACGAGCTTTCCAAGGCCTCCCACGCCTTGGCCGAGCAGCTGTATTCGCAGCAGGCCCAGGGCGCTCCGGGCGCGGATGCCGGCGCCTCGGGCGGCGGCTCTTCCAAAGCCCCGGACGATGACGTGGTGGACGCTGACTACACCGAAGTGAAATAACGGTTCCCGGAACCGATTGAAAAAGCCCGTCGCGAAAGCGGCGGGCTTTTCCGCTGTTCCCGGCGGGCGGCGGAGCGGCGTTGCCCGGAGTAGGCCCGGAAAAGGGATTGACACGGGAGCGGGTGCATGGCATTTAATAACTAAATAACTAGTTGTATAGTTATTAAATGGAGGCAACCATGGCACGCAAGACGTTTTCGATCATCCCGTTTTCGTTCTGGGCCTTGCTGGTCCTTTTCCTGTGCATGGCCGGAAGGGACGCGCCATCCGCGCGGTTCCATGGAGAGACGGTTTATTCGGCCCCGCGCGGCGCCGAGGAAACGGCCCGGCCGGCCAGAATGCATTTTCCCCCGGCGTCCACCCGGCTGAACTTTCTCTACGCGCACGGATAGGCGGCGAGCGGGCGCGGCAAGCCGGGAGACCGGCCGGTCAGGAAGGATCGCGCTTCCGGCAGGATGACCCGAGCCGGGTTAGGACTCCGGCCCAAAAAAAGCGCCCGCATCAGATGCGGGCGCTGCTCTTTTTGTAACAACTATTTTTTGATTCCGACCAGTTCCAGCTCGAACGTCAGCGGTTCGCCCGCGAGCGGATGGTTGGCGTCCAGGGTGAGGGCCTCGTCCGTTATGGCGGTGATCGTCGCCTCGAACTCCTCGCCGTCGTCCGTGGCGAGCTGGACAAGCATACCGACCTCGGGCTTCATGTGCGGGGGAACCTCGTCCCTGGGCAGGGTGAGGATAAGTTCATCCACGCGGTCGCCGTATGCTTGGTCGGGTTGGATGGTGACCTTCTTGGTATCGCCTTCCTCCATACCGAGAATGGCGTCTTCAAAGCCCGGGATGAGCATGTTCTGCCCGAGAACGGACTCTAGAGGGTCGCCTTCCCGGGAGGAATCGAACATGGTGCCGTCGTCAAGGGTGCCGGTGTAGTGGACCAGAACAGTATCGCCGTTTTTTGCGGGCATTGGATCTCCCTGTGTTGGTTGGGCAAACGCGCGCCGCGCCTCGCGGAGGCTGTAACGGCGCTCCTGGCGCGGCCGGCCGCGCATTCTCCCAGAACATAGGGCATAAGGCGGCCGGTGTATAGTAAAACCTCATTATATATAGCTAACGTTTCCAAACAAAATATGCGCTCGGCACGGCCTCCATTTAATCCCGGACAGGGAAGGGCGTTCCGCGCGGAGCGAACATACAGGCACTCCGCGCGGAACTTTAAGCAAATGGCCTACCCGCACTCGCCGCGGCCGGACCCATGGTCCGGATCCTATCCACGCCCTTGCAAGGCGCGGTAATCCGTCTTGCCGCTGCCGAGAAGAGGCAGGGCATCCATTACCGTCACCCGGCGGACCGAATGGATCGGCGAAAGGCCGCCTTCACGCAGGGCCTTGTTGACATCCCCCACGCCCAGGGCCAGGGTTGTGAACGCCGCGAGCTCGACCTGGCCCTCCCCAGGCCCGGTTTGCAGATCCACGACCGCGATAAAGGGCTTGCCTTCCTCGAGTCCTTTGGCGAGCGGGGCAAAGGCCTGTTGCAGGACATCCTCCATCTGGGGCAGCGAAACCATTTCCCCGCCGATCTTGACGAACCGTTTGCGCCGCCCCTTGAAAAACAGCCTGCCCGCCGCGTCCATGGCAAGGAGGTCCCCGGTGCGGTACCAATCCTTGCCTTCGAACCGGACAAAGGGGTTGGGAACGGCCTCCCCGTTTTCAGGGGCGAGATAGCCGGAAAAGATGCTCGGCCCGCGCACCAGCAACATGCCGGTCTCATCCCGGCCGACGCGGCCGGTGAGACGGTGCGCGCCGTCTTCGCCCTCTTCTTCCCTGACGATTACGGCTTCCACGGAGGGCAGGACCTGGCCGACGCTGCCGGGAAGCGGGCTCTCGGGCCTGTTGACGGCTACAACCGGCGAGCATTCCGTGATGCCGTATCCTTCGCAGAGCACGCCCCGCGGGCAGACGGCGGCGAACAGCCGGTAGACGTGGTCCGGGCATTTTTCCGCTCCGGCAAAGACATGGCGAAGGGGGTCGAGATCGTTCCTTCCCCTGGCCTTGGTCAGCATGGCGTCCAGAAAGGCCGGAGTCGCCCCGCACAGCGTGGTTTTGAAGTCCCTGACCACGGCGTTCAGGTGCCCGCTTTCCGTGGGGTTGGGGTGGTAGGCGGCGGGTGCCCCGGTAGACGCGGGCAGCGCGAGCCCGACCAGGAGCCCGAAGGAATGGAAGGGCGGCAGCATGGCCAGGATTTTGTCGCTCTTACGGACGTTCAGAACGTCCAGCACGTCGGCTGCGTTCCGCATGATGTTGGCGTGGGAAAGAGGCACGCCCTTGGGGCGCGTTTCCGAACCGGACGTGAACAGGATGGCGGCGGTTTCCGGAACGCGCTTCCCTTTCAGGGCGAAGCGGAGCGCCGAGCAGTGCAGGGCGGCGAGAAACGCCGCGCGCAGCTTGGCAAAAAGGGAAAGCCCGTTCGCAAGCGTTTCTGCAGCGATCCAGGTCACGGGAAGATCGTCGAGCCGTGTGCCGGTGCGGTCCACCTGATCCATGAGGGCGGCCGCGCTTACCACGTGGCCGACCCGCGCCAGGGAAAGGCAGTGCTCGAGGTTGCGGCGTCCCACGGTCCAGTTGACGAACACGGGTTCCTTGCCCGCGTGCATGGCCGCGAGCCAGACGGCGAGCGCCGCCGGAACGCTCGGCAGCATGATGCCGAGACGCTTGCCCGGAAGGGCTTCGAACAGGCCCGAGAGGGCGAGCATACCGGTCAACAAGGCCTTGCGGCTCCGAACGCCGGACCGTTCGGCCGTCAGGGGCGCGCCGGGAAACTCCCGAGCGAGCTCCAGAAAGGCGTCCACCATGTTCCCGGCCCCGGCGACGACCCGCCTCGGTTCCTCACCGTCCCGGAGGGGGGCGAGCCAGACTTCCGGAACCTCGGCGGGCGGAATGTCCTCGTCAACCCGAAGCAGCCCGGCGGCCAGTCTGAGGCAGTCCCCCACGGTCGCAATATCTTCCGGGCCGCTCACGGGATGGCCGAACCGTTCTTCCAGCTCCAGGGCCGTTTCCATGAGCGAGAGGCTGTCGAAATGCAGATCTTCGGCAAGATTCTGTTCCGGGAGAAGCGCCTGATCGTCCGGCAGACCGCCGCGTTCGCGCAGGACGGCGTAAACCGCGTCGCGCGTATCGGGCGGGATGGCGCCGACGGCGATTGCCTCATGACCGTTGGCGCGGGCGCCGCGCACGGCCGTCTCGTCATGCCGGGGGCCGGATACCGCCGCCGCGCGGGATTGCCAGAAGAAGCGCGGAACCAGGACGGGCGGGGTTTCCGCCCCGTTGTAGAAGGCTTCCAGGTAGGCGTTCAGCCGCACCTTGTCGCCGTCACGGGGCAGGTCGGCCGGTTCCGCGAATTCCATGGTCACCTTGCGGCGCGGCGTGAACAAAAGAAGGTTGGCGAGCAGGGTGCCCCCACCCTGAAGAAGGCGCCGCATTATGCGCGGCACGGAGCCTGATGCGTAGCTGAAGCTGCTGCCCCACAGTCCCGTGGTCCGAACCAGCAGGACGCGCGCGCCCGGAACTTCCGCGAGCAGGCGCGCGACGGCGCCGTTGTTGCCGACGACTTCCCGCGCGGAACGGTACAGGCGGCCCGAGGGATAGAGCAGCACGTTGTCGCCCCGGCGAAGCGCTTGGGCGATGTTGTCAAGGCCTTGCCGGGCCGCCGCCGCGCTGCCCCGGCCGGCGGTTTTTTCAAGGTCCGGGATGGTGACGACCCGCAGGATGCGGGCAACAAGACGCTGCACGAAACCCCGCATCTGGTTTTCATCGGACAGCGGACGCGGAGCGAGGCCGGCCAGACGGGAATAGACGAGAATGGGGTCAACCAGGGCCGGATGGTTGGGGAGAATCAGGATGCCGGGCGCTTTTCCTGAGCCGCCGTCGTCTTCCTTGCGCAGTGTGGACGGCGGCGCGATACCGTCCAGACCCTTTTCCGTCACCGTGTAGCGCAAGGCGAGGATGAGGCGGAGAATCATGCCGAGCGGGCTGTGCGCCGCATCCGCCATGCTGGTTTCGGGAAGACCCGTGAGCCACGTTCGAGCCGCGAGCCAGAGGAAAAGAAGCGTGGCGATGCCGTATACCGTGAAATTCAAGGCCGGGGGCAGAAGCGCTATGAGTTTGAAAAGCGCGCCGAAAGCGGCCATGGCCAGAAAGCAGAGAAAATTGGAGACGGCGATGACCTTGCCTTTTTCATGAGAAGCCGGGCGTACCTGAACGAAGCTTTCCAGGGGAATGATGTACATGCCCCCGAAAAAGCCGCTCAGGAAAAGGGGCGCGCCGAACCAGAGAAACCGAGGGTCAACGGCGAAA
>JAJBSY010000187.1 GCA_020861205.1 Deltaproteobacteria bacterium
TGACGGCCTCGTGCGGCGCTGGGCCTATCGCTATTATGGTTCCCCGGACCACCCGGTTCTGAACTGGGAAGACCCCTCGACCGGCGCGCGTCGGATTCTTTCCGGCAGCGCCATCCGCAACGTGGGCATTCTCGGCTCCGCCCTCATCGGTATGCGGCTCGACGGTTTGTACGGTCTTGACGCCGCCGCCCCCGATTCCCGGCCGCAATTCGTCCCCTCTCCCGGCGACGAGGCGGCCGTGGCCATCAGCCGGGAAGTCCGCCGGTACGGCGGCTGGGCCTGGCTGCGGGACGAAATTCCCCTTTCCCTCGTGCGCGAGCTGCTTCCCGAAGGCCCGGACTTTTTCCGGGATTCAGTCTTTTCCCCCGGCATCGAACACGCCGTGCTGACGGGCTCCACCGCCCTGCTGGAAGCCATGGTCGACGACGCGCTGGTTCTCGGGCTGGATATGCGCCGTTTCGTCCATGCGACCGGCGGCGAAAAAGGAATCGACTACGACCTGCCCCATCTGGCCGAAGTCGCTTCCGGCAATACGGACGCAAGCGTGCTGCTCCCCTCCCGGGCCGGGGAATTGCGTGAAAACGCGATCAAGGAAGCGATGCGTGCCGTGTATGCCGCGACAGTTTCCTCGCCGCGCGGAGACGACAAACCGCCCCTGCAGAAAAAACACCTGTACACAACGCCAGTCGGCCTTGCGGCCCTGGCGCTCGGCGCGGGCAACGCCCACTCGGTTACCGGCGGCATGGAGCCGCTTCTTCGCGACGGCCATTTTCTGCAAGTCTTTATCCGGGCCATGATGCCGGGATTGTTCATGATTTCGGGACAGGACCTGACCGGCGCCTTTCCCCTGAGCTGGTATGCCATGAGCGACGCGGCGGAAGGCTGGGACGTGGCCCTGGCTTCCCGCGGCGCGCACGCCTATACCCAGTCCGTTCCGGATGGCGCCGTCACCGCCCTTGGCGTGCCCAGGGTACGGACCCTCTACTCCACTCCCGACGTCCAGATGCTTGAGGAAGATTCCTTCGTCGCCCGCCTTTCGGAAGCGCTGGCCATCCGGACGTCGTACGCCCTGGCCAACGGATCCCTTTACGGCCGGTTCAAAACCACGGAGCCGGGCTGCTTCGCCTTCGCGGTCGTTATGCCGCCGCCGGAAGCGGCGGCCCCCGAAGGGGCCGGGAAACCGGCCGAGCCGGCCGCGGCCCTCGCGGATTCCTTCCCGCACGCTCCCGCCAACGCCTCTTCGGAACGGAAGGAAGCGTCCCCGGCTGCCGCCGCGGACGAGGGAGCGGGGATCAGCGATTCCGCAGCCCGCCGGAAACCGACCCCGGCCGAGCGCGTGAAACAACAGCACGAGCAAACGGAACGGTTGCGCCGGCAATTGGAGCGGAAAATCGTTACCGCCCCCTCGTCGGCCGGTTTGACCCATTCCGGGGACGCAGCCCTGATCGTGGTGGTCAATTTCTCCCAAAAACCCATCCGGCAAGTTCTCAATCTGTACAACGACCCCGTGTTGCGGCGCATACGCCAAAAAGGCGAACCGGCGTTGCTGACCAAGGATCACACGGGTAAGGGCGATATAGCGATGAGCCATGGCGAACAAACCGTGACGGTGACGCTCGGCCCCTGGCGGTGCGCCGCCGTACTCATCGGCAAACCCTGACGGGACGGGCATGGCAGCCACGCTGAAATTCAGTATCGTCATCGCCACCCTGAACGGAGCCCGGACGCTCAGGCGAACGCTGGGGTCCGTTTTCACCCAGACCTGTCCGGATTGGGAAATCATCGTGCAGGATGGGGGGTCCACCGACGGCACCCTCGATATCCTGAAAGGCTGCGGCAGCCACCTGCACTGGCGGTCCGAGCCGGATAACGGCATCTACGACGCCTGGAACAAGGCGCTCGAGCGGGTAACGGGCGACTGGGTCCTGTTTTTGGGGGCGGACGACTGCCTGCTGCACGGGCGCGTGCTCGCCCAGTGCCGCCGCCATCTCGCCGCGCTGCCCCAAAGAATCCAATTCGCTTACGGGGCGCTTTTGCAAGGCGACGGCAAAGAGGACGGGGAAAACATCTGCATCAACCGCTCCTTGCGCGACGCCTACCATTTCTTCCTGCTCGACATGCCGATGCAGTTCCCGGCCACGTTCATCCGGGCCTCTCTTTTCCGCGACCACGCCTTCGACACCCGGTACGCCATCGCAAGCGACTACGAATTCGCGGCCCGGCTTGCGACACGCGACAACATCGCCCGCCTGCCCGTCCGGGTGGCCTTCATGCAGCGCGGCGGGGTAAGCGACAATGCGGCCACCGGCGCGAAGCTCCGCCGGGAGCGGGACCGCATCCTGCGCACGGTGGTGGCCCCCAAGGCGCACGAATTCGTCCTGGCGATCGCGGACCGGCATGACGATTACGATATCGCCCTGGAACCCATCCCGGAAGGCTAGGGCATTGCAGCGTTGAAAAAACTCTGTAAGGATTTGTCTCCAAATCCTTGTGCGAAGCTCACATACCGGACTCCGTTTGGGCTGGGGAGGGCCCGTGGCGGAGCGGCGCTGAAGCGGCCGCGCGTGACATGCCGCGTTCAGGCCCCGCCCTTGCGCCGTTTTTTCTATCGGTACTTCTCCATAGTCGCCTTGTTGGCGTCCAGCGGCGGCTGGATGTGATCCGGGATGAGGCTTGCGAACTTCCTGCCGGCCATGCGCTCTTCCTGTTCCTTCCAGGCTTCGGCCACTATTTCCGGCTTGAGCAGCAACTCGACGGCCGAGTTGGCCAACACCTTCGCGGCATAGCCAACGGCCCGCCTTCCGACGCTGGTGCCGGTGGACGCGGTAATCACCCAATGATGCAACGCCGGGCCGGGCATGACGGCGGGCCAGAAGGATCCCATGGGCGCGAACCAGGAATATTCCGAGGTATCGCAGACGGGCGCGTCCAGCGTGGACGGCGGCACTATTTCACGGGAGATGCCGACCGGCTCGCTGCCAGCGCTCGTCTGCATCTCCTTCATGATCCGGTCTTCCTCGGGCGTTACGTCCATAAGGCCTATTTCCTCGAAATTCCGGTGGATGAGCCGGCCCAGCACCTCGTTGGGGATCTTCTCGTGGATGGCGGTCACCAGTTCCGCTTCCACCGTGGTGCCGGTGGCGAGAGCCGCCCCTTTGGCGCAATTGTCGATGCGTTCCATGACGTCGGTCATGATCTCCGTGGTATTGAACCGGCCCACGTACCAGGCCGTGGTCTTGTCCGGCACCACGCTCGGGAACTCCGGCCCCACGTTGGAGAAGGTGTAGTTGATGGTGTTGGCCGCGGCCTCCGTACCCGGCTTGATATGCTCGCGCAGCATTTCGACGGCATGGCCCATCAGCATGGCCGCGTCCAGTGAGCTTCTGCCGTTCCACGGAGAGTTGCCGTGGGCGGTTTTGCCGCTGAAATGGTAATACTTGTTGAAATAGGCGTTGGCGCTCCTGGAGACGAAGGTATGATTGATGAACGGGTGCCAGTCGAGGAACACGTCGATATCGTCGAACAGGCCCGCGCGGGCCATGAACGGCTTGCCGATGCAGATCTCCTCCGCCGGGGTGCCGAGAATCCTGACCGTGCCGGAAAGCCCGAATTTCTCCATCGCGTACCGTTGGGCCACGCCCGCCTGAACCGCTCCGGCGCCCAGCAGGCAGTGCCCGCAGCCGTGGCCGGGACCGCCTTCCACGACCGGTTCCTTCCGGGTGGAAACCGTTTGGGAAAGCCCGGGCAACGCGTCGTATTCCACGCTGTATGCCACCACGGGCTTGCCGCCGCCCCAGGTGGCCACGAAGGCCGTGGGGATGCCGGCGACGCCTTTCTCCACGCGGAACCCGTGTTTCTCGCACAGGGACGTGATGTACGCGAACGCCCGGAACTCCTGCATGGCGAGTTCCGGGTTGTCCCGCAGGTACATGGCGCAGTCCGCGAACTCGTCCTTGTTTTGTTCCACCCAATCCGTGACAAATCGTTTCACCGCAACCAAATCCATAAGCCCTCCTGTCCGGCGTCGGCCGGGTTTACACCGTCGCGCTCCGATGGTACAAAATCACACAAATTGCATTCACATCAAAACGATTATTTTTCGCATTATCGTGAATAATATTCACAATGAGGATTGCATGCCGCACCGGACACGCTCCCTGCCGGACAGGATCAACTGGGCGCTCTTGCGCATGTTTCTGACGGTCGCCGAGGAAAAAAGCCTCAGCCGGGCCGCCGAGCGGCTGAACCTTACCCCGTCCGCCGTCAGCCACGCCCTGAAGCGCCTGGAAGAACAGGCGGGCGCGCGGCTGGTGGAACGCAACCACCAGCGGTTTTCCCCGACCGGGCTGGGGGTGATGCTCCACGAGGCGGCGAAGGATGTATATAAACGCATCAACGCGCTGGACGGCTCGTTCCGCGACGGCGCGCACGCCATCTCGGGCACGCTGAACCTGCTCCTGCTCAGCACGCTGGTTTCCGAGACGTTCGACGCGTTTCTCGAAGATTTCCGCAAACGCTTCCCCCTGCTCAAGATACAGATTGAAACGCTACAAAGCTCGGAAATACTGGCCAAAATAGCGCGCAACACCCCGGCGGTGGGTCTGGCTCTCTGCCCCAGGGAACAGGAGGGCATCCGGCGCCTGCCGCTCATCCGGCAACGCTACTCGCTGTATTGCGGACGGAACCATCCGCTGTTTTCTCAAAAGACCGTCCGCAAGAAAGACCTGGTCCACGAGAATTTCGTCTCTTTTTTCAGCGACCAGATGGGTGACAGCCTGGCCGCGCTGGCGGAATACAGGGAGAGGAACGGGTTCACGGGCATGGTGGTGGCCTCGGCCAACAACCAGGACGAGGTGAAGCGCCTGCTGTGCGCGGGGTACGGCATAGGGTGCCTGGCGGACGATTCCGCGCGCAAGGACGTGCTGGAAGGCCGGCTCCGGCAACTGCCGCCCGAAAAGGGAATCGCCGACGTGCCCGTGTATCTGGTTTGGAGCCGCCACCGGCCGTTGGGACAGGGGGAAAAGATTTGTATCGAGGGCCTGTGCGCGGCGTTCGGCCGCCAGGCGCCGTGGGGAGGCGACGATTTGTCCTGAGTGGCGGGAAACGCCCGACCTCCATGGCCGGACCGGCCCGGCGGAAGGCCGCCCAGGCGCTAAGCCCGCTCGGGCGCCGGCAGCGGATACGTACGCGGGTAAGGAACGTTTTGCGCGTCCGCTGCCGCGTGGTTTCCACAGCCGCACCGCGCGGACCGTGGCGGCCTGTCTCCCCGAAGCCGCCAAGCCCGGCAGCGCTACGCTAGCGCTTCCGGGCTTGACCCATTCGGTGCCGGATTGTAAGGTTTCGCGATTTATCCAGTTCCTTCCGGAACAACGCCGTCCCCAACGAGGACTCCATGAGCAACGACGCTGAAAAAGTCATTTATTCCATGTACAAGGTCACCAAGCGCCACGGACAGCGCGAGGTGCTCAAAGACATAACCCTGGGGTATTTCTACGGCGCGAAAATCGGCGTGCTGGGCCTCAACGGGTCGGGCAAGAGTTCGCTCCTCAAAATTCTGGCCGGCGTGGACACGGCCTTTGACGGCGAGACGTCCATAGCCCCCGGCTATTCCATCGGCTATCTTGAACAGGAACCGCTGGTGGACGAAACCCGGACCGTGCGCGAAGTCGTGGAGGAGGGTCTGGCCGGGCTTGTGGCCATCCGCGACGAGTATGAAGCCATCAACGCCAGGTTCGCCGACCCCATGGAACCGGACGAGATGGACAAGCTCATCGAGCGCCAGGGCGAGGTGCAGGAGCTGATGGACAACAAGGGCATCTGGGACCTGGACGCAAAGATCGAAATGGCCATGGACGCCTTGCGCTGCCCGCCGGCGGAAACACCGGTTTCCGTCATCTCCGGCGGCGAACGCCGCCGCGTCGCGCTCTGCCGCCTGTTGCTCCAGAATCCCGACATCCTGCTGCTCGACGAACCCACCAACCACCTGGACGCCGAATCCGTGGCATGGCTGGAACGTTACCTCCAGAGCTTTCCCGGCACGGTCATCGCGGTCACCCACGACCGGTATTTCCTGGACAACGTGGCCGGCTGGATTCTGGAACTGGACCGCGGCCGGGGCATCCCCTGGAAGGGCAACTACTCCTCCTGGCTGGAGCAGAAGCAGAAACGGCTCGCCAACGAGGAAAAATCCGAGGCCGAACGACAGAAAACCTTGCAGCGCGAACTTGAATGGATCCGCATGGCGCCCAAGGGCCGGCACGCCAAAAGCAAGGCCCGGATCAACGCGTACGAAGCCATGCTTTCCCACGAGTCCGAAAGGCGCGCGCCGGACCTGGAAATCTACATCCCGCCCGGACCGCGCCTGGGCAAGGTCGTAATCGAGGCTGACAACGTCTCCAAAGCGCTGGGCGACAGGCTCCTCATGGAAGGCATGAACTGCCTCGTCCCCCCGGGCGCCATCGTGGGCATCATCGGTCCCAACGGAGCGGGCAAGTCCACTTTCTTCAAAATGATCGCCGGGCTTGAAAAGCCGGATTCCGGCACGCTCAAGGTCGGGGATACGGTCAAGCTGGCGTATGTGGACCAGAACCGCGAATCGCTTACGCCCGGCAAAACCGTGTACGAAGTCATCAGCGGCGGGTACGACATGATCAAGCTGGGCAACAGGGAGATCAACGCCCGCGCCTATTGCTCGCGCTTCAACTTCATGGGCGCGGACCAGCAGAAGAAGGTGGACGTGTTGTCCGGCGGGGAGCGCAACCGGCTGCACCTCGCGGTCATGCTCCAGTCCGGCGCCAACGTGCTGCTGCTCGACGAACCCACCAACGACCTGGACGTCAACACCATGCGCGCCCTGGAAG
>JAJBSY010000028.1 GCA_020861205.1 Deltaproteobacteria bacterium
CCGGTAGCCGTGCCGCCCAGGCTTTGCGCGGCGACATCCAGGGTATCGGCCGTGAGCGTGTTGCTGCCATCGCTTTCGGCCAGAACGCCCGTGGCGGAGGAGTTGTTCCCCGAAACCGCCTTTGCCAGCGCGGAAATTTCCAGGGTGTCCGCGGTGACGGTGTTGGCCGCGTTGTTAGCCCGCACGCCCGTGGCGTCGCCGTAGGAAATCGCGCCCGTGCCAAGGGGGTCGTCGGCCTTGCGTCCGGCGTTCAGGGCAACGTCCTTTCCGGAAAGGGTGTTGTCGCCGCCGTCTGCAGCGTCGACGGCCACGGCCGTTCCCTTGGTCGCGCCCGCAGCGCCCGCGACGGCGCTTACGGTCAATTAATTCGCAGCGTCCAGGGTGTTCTTCGCGCCGCTCCCCGCCGCGTTAAGGCCGGTGGCGGCCGTGACGCCGGCTACGTCCACCGTGATCGTCCCGGCGTCCACCGTATTGGTTCCGGCGGTACCGGCCGCCATGCCGGTGGCCGTGGCCGTTCCCTTCACGTCCAGGGTGACGGCGTCCGCGCCGATATCCGCTGCCGCGCCGGAGGTTGCAAGGCCCGTCGCCGCGCTGCCCGTTACGGTCACTCCGAGCGTTCCCGCATCAATGGTGGCGGTTTCTTCCGTGACCCGGATGCCGGTGGCCGTGCCGGAACTCGTGTTGCCGATGACCGTCACGCCGACGGTATCCGCTTCGATCGTCGCTCCCGTAAGGCTCATCCCGCCCGTGGCGGCCCCCTTGCCGGTGGCGTTCACCGTGAGGGTTTTCGCCTTCACGTCCGTCTCGCCGCCATCGCCGTAAACGGCCCAGGTCGTGCCCGCGCCGTTGGCGGTGACGGTCGCCTCATCCGTGGCGTTCAGGATAACGGCCCCGTGCGTACCGAAGGCGTTACCCGCCGAAGACATCGCCTTGACGACGGCTGTTTCCGCAATGACGGAACTGGTGGCCGAACCGGTGCTGCCGATAGCGTAGGCGGTGCCGTTGACGCTGTCGGCGCTAGCCGTCACCTTCTGTGCCGCCAATGCTCCATTGAGAGAGCCGTACGCGTCGTTTGCGGAACCCGTCCCCGTATTAGCCCCGCTCACGGTGATGACGCCGTTATCAGCTGTCAGATCTCCCTGATAGTTGCCGTATGCGTCGGTATTCACCGCTTCGCCGCCGGCCGTGGCGGAAAGTTTGATAGTACCGGAATCGTTCGTTTTTATGTGCGCCCCTTCGTTGCCGTAAGCCGAACCGCCAGAGGTGGCAGTGCCGGTTACCGAATCGGCGTTCTGAATGAAGGTCCGGTCAACCGCGCCCCCGATTGCGACGGCAAGACCGTTGCCCTTTGCTTCGGCGGTCGCCGTGACTTTCGCGGAATCCACGGTTGCGCCGTCAAGCGCCCTGGCCGTTCCGGTAACCGATGCGGCGCTGATTGCGGCCTCCGCCGCCGTGATGGTCGCGTTCCCCTGCGCGCCTTCATAATACACGCCATAGGCGTCGCTGCCTTCCTTGGTCGTTTCGGCGGATACCGTGACCTTACCCGAGGCCGTGAGGGCGGCTTGGCCGGACGAGGCGGTGCCATGCAGCCCGTTGGCGCCGCCGGTATGGGAAACGGCGCCGAGGGTCACGTCGTCGCCGGATATCGCAATGTCGCCGCCGTTGTGCCGCACCGCCCAGGCGTCGCCGGCCCCGGTGGGAGCGGAGCTGTCGCCGGCAGTGGCGGTTACGGCGACGTTTGCGCCGGCATCGACCGTGATCGACGCGCCTTCCGCCGTTGCGTCAAGGCCCGTGGCCGTGCCGTTTTCCGATTCGGCCGCCACGGTGACGTTCCCCGAGTCGGTTCCGAGGGATACCGCATCCCCTCCCTCGGCGCGTACCCCGGTGGCTGATTTTGCTCCGGAAGCGTTCACTTCCACACTCTCTTCCGCCGTAACGGACGTTTGCCCGCCGTCAATGCCGGTCGCGTTCCCGGCTCCGTCAACGGCCACTAAAACCGAGTCTTCCGCGCGCAGGGTGTTGAAACCCTTCGAACCGGTAGCCCCCACGCCCAGCAGGTCTTCGTTTTCGCCCGAGACGGCCACGAAGATCGATCCGCCGGATACGAGGGTGTTTGATTCATCGCCGGTACCGCCGGCGTCGTCGGCGAGTACGCCGGTGCCCGTCGCCTTGACGGTTATGTCGCCGGAGGCTTCGACCTTCGCCGCGCCCCCCGCGACGGCGCTCACCGCCGTAGCCACCGACGCCGCCCCATTGCGGTCCGCGCCTATGATAACCGTGCTGCGGTCCGCGCCGTCAAGGCCGGTCATGAGTATTTCGCTGGACCCGCCCGAAGCGTCCAGGCTTCCGTTAACGAGAACCGTGTCCGCCCCCCATTGAGTTTGGTCGGCTGCATACCCGCCGTGGATGCTGACGTTTTCCAGATCGCCTTCAAAGTAAAGTTCGTCGTTCATGTTGCTCGACGTGGTGGTGTAGCCGCTGCACGCGCTGTGCCCCGTGCCTGAATGCCATTCCCCGTGGATAAGGCCGTCCGGGCCGAGGGTTCCACGATTGCTGCCCTGATCGAATTGGGCGGAGTCGAACGTCTCGTCTTTCGGTATGACGATCTGGAGCTTGTATTGCTTGGAAACGCCGTTTTCAACCACGGTAACCGTATAGAACACTTCCACATACGTCTCCGCGGGGTACCGGTCGAAATAGTCAAGAGCCGCCTGCGTGAGGCTGAAGGAAACATAGCCGTTCGCGTCGACGATCGGCAGACCGTTCCCATCGGTGGCCAGCTCGACCAATGGCCCGTTGACAAGCGCGCGGGGATCGGTTCCCCCGGCGCACTCGCAATAGTCGATGGAAACCTCGCTCGCGGACCTCCTGAGGTTGGCGTGATCCAGAACGCGCACGTACAGCGAATGATCGGCGAAATTTCCCGGATCCACGTCGTGGGCGTACAGGATGCCGCGCGCATCGTACGTGACGGGATCTATACGCGGTGTATCACCCGGCTGGAACGCTTCTGCGGCATCCTCCATTTCCTCTTCGCGCAATTCCTCTTCGCGCTCACGAAGCATTTCCCAATAGTCGGTGCCGAGCGATCCAAGGCGGGTGATACCGCCGATCAGGGTTCCGCTGTCGTCGAGATAGTCATTGAGTCCGCTATTTAACGGATCCTGTTGATCCTGGTTTTCTTCCTGCTGGTCGGCGGTATCCGCGTCGGCCGGGGTGTCGCCGCCCCCGTCCGCGTCGCTTGGCGTCCCGTCTCCCCCACCCGAAGCTTCTCGAAACTGTTCCGGTCCTTCCGGGATGGTAGCCTGACCGTCTTCCCCCGGTGCCACGCCGGTTTCCTGCGTTGCGAGATCACCTTGATCATCCCCGTTTTCACTATCAAAAGAAATCCCTTGTTCTTCAGAAATCCCCTGTTCTTGTTCATCGTATACAGCTGCCATACGAACCTCCCCCCATCACCCACATCAGTGGGCAAACGGATATTTTTCGTATTGGCTAGTAATGCGCTCTTTATTTCGTAATAATTATCACCCCGCTCATGCATGAATGATTCTTGGCAGTGCATCGCAAAATAATGCATCGATAAATTATTCAGCATGTAGATATAAAAAATGCGCGCGGTATTTCATGCCCGCGCTCCTGATTCTATGATGTGTCTATTCCCGGTATAGTGCCGTGCTTTCTTAGTCCGGCATTAAACTCTCTTAGACAAATAATTAATTATACCTGTTGTTTATGATAGCAGCACCCTGGCAGCCCCATGAACCGGTCGCGGGAGAAGCCTCCTACCATTTCCGGAAGAAGGCTCTGCGATCGGGATGACACCCAGATAGTCGCGCGCTGTCCAAACAGCGGTTGCGGTATAGCGTGAGATACCTCGCCTTCCCGGATTGGCCGTACCGGCAAAACACAGGCGATGGGAAGATGCGGGAATACCTGGCTGACGCCCTGCAAGGTAATTGCATGGAAGCGATTTCCATCTGCCGCAGCGATGCGGGAGGCCGCTTCTCCGTTCTGCACCGCTCGGAATTCCCTCACGTATTAAACCCCGCTTCACACAGCGATCCGCTTTTGCATGACCGGCTTTGCCCTGTCATGCCAAGCTCTCGAGCGCATTCCCGTCCCATCTTCGGCACTCGTTGCGCCGCTCCCCGCGCTGACCTCGCGGCTCGCCCAAACGGATCAGCCGGGCAAGTATGCCGCCGGCCGCGTGACCTCCCCAGGGGACTCCCCGCGTTGTACCGTCTCGAACCGGAGCAGCAGCCAACTTAGGGCAAGCAGGTACAACCCTGCGAATACGCAGAGCGCCGCCCCCACATGGTGCGGCGCGCCGATGGCGATGCGCATCAGGAGCGTGCTCACCGCGAACCCGGAGTTTCTGAACGTCGCCTTGAAGGAGGGTGTGAAGTACTGCCCCACGAGAACGAGAAGGATATCCGTGAAGATCAGGCTGGTGTAAAAAATTTCGAAAAACACGGTTTTCCCGCCGGCGAAAACGACCGTGCGGGCGTCGTAGCCGAGCGCCCCGCAATAAACAATGAGGAGGAACAGGGAGATGCATTTCTTCGTGTCCACATATCCCTGCATATCCCGGTAACTGTGGATATACTGCCACCGGGCGAATAAAAGCCGTATGCCGAAAAGCACGAGGCCGGCCACCGCCGTCAGGCCGATTTGCATGAGGATGAACCAATCCCTTTCCAGCGCCACGTGGGAATCGAGCAGGCTGATATCGGTGAAGGACTCGCGTAAAAGAAGCAGCGCCATGATTTCAAGCTGTTTGCCCACGGCCAGGGAGACCGAATCGGAAAGCGCCAAGATCAGTTCAACGACTTCCACCGCCAGGATCAGGCTGAACGCCAGGCGCACGGCGGCAAAAGGCTCGGCGGGCAGCAGGGGGGAAAGCGCGGAAGGCAGCCACCCTGAGCGGTTCAGCAGGATCAGGGCGACCGCCGCGATGAAAAAGGCCAGCAGGAAAAGCGAGATTCGCCGGGACGTTTCCCGCCGGCACCAGAAAATCCGGATCCGGTCGTAAACCGCCGCCGGAGCGGCGAGTAAAAAAACTTCCCTGGAGCGCCTGTCGTCCACGCCTCACCAATTCCGGTTTTGCAGCCTGTCGCGGAGCACGATGGCCAGGAGGTTCATGCCCAGGACAAGGACGATCAGCACAAGGGCCGTGCCGTACTGCAAGGGCATGGTCTTGTCGATATCCGTGCCGGAGGTTGCGAGCACATACATGTGGTTCGAGAGGGCCATGACCGGGCTGAACAAGGAATCCACGTCCTTTTTGGTGAAAAAGACGACGGCGGTGAACATGATGGCCGCCGTCTCGCCCGCGGCCCGTGCCAGGCCGAGAATGGCGCCGGTCAACATGCCGGGAAGCGCCGCCGGCAGAACCACCCGGGCGATGGTCTGGCCCTGGGTCGCGCCAAGGGCGAACGAGGCCTCCCTGTACGTCATGGGCACTTGCCGCAGGGCTTCTTCAGCCGTGCCGATAATTACCGGGAGGGTCAGCACGGCCAGGGTCAGCACGCCGGACAAAAGGGATATCCCCAGCCCGCAGTAAATGACGAAAAAGCTCATGCCGAACAGCCCGAACACGATGGAGGGCACGCCGGCGAGATTGTTGACCCCCAGGCGGATATACTTGGCGAACCGCGACTGCCCGGCATATTCATGCAGGTACACGGCGGAGGCCACGCCCAGCGGGAAGGAGATCACAAGCGCCCCGATTGCCAGGAGAGCCGTGCCCACGATGCAGGGCCAGATGCCGCCGGCGGTCATGGCCCTGGACGGCGGCTGGGTCAGGAATTCCCAGGAAATGGCGGGCAGGCCGTTCCAGACCAGGAAGGTACAGACGCTGAACAGCGCGAACATGTTGATGAAGGCCGCGAGGCGCAGCGTGGAAAACATGACCGATTCCCTGGTCAGGCGGCCGCGCACGGTATTGCTGAAAAACATGGGCTACTTCCTCCGCTGCCGGCGTTAATCGAGCGCCTGCCTGTTTTTTTCCGCTATCCGCTGGGCGATGATATTGAAGGCCAGCGTGAAGAGGAAAAGAACCATCCCGATGGCGAAAAGCGCATGGTAGTGCTCGCCCCGGAACGAGGCTTCGGCCATTTCGGCCGCGATCGCCGCGGGCATGGGCCTGACCGGGGAGAACAGGGAAACCGGGATGATCCCCGCGCCTCCCGCGACCATGAGCACGACCATGGTTTCCCCGATGCTCCGGGACATGCCCAACATGCAGGCCGTGCCGATGCCCGAAAACGCCGCCGGGATGACGACCCGGATGGTCGTTTCCCAACGGGTGGCGCCCAGGGCGAGCGATGCTTCCCGGAGCGACATCGGCACGGCGTGCAGCGCGTCCTCGGCTATGGAGCAGATGGTTGGAACGCTCATGAACGCCAGCATGAGGCCGGCGTTGAAAAGGTTGAGGCCGGTATCGGCGTTGAACCAGTCCTGGAGAATGGGCGCCATGATGACCATGCCGAAGAAGCCCACCACAACCGACGGCAGGGCCGCCAGAAGCTCGATGACCGGTTTTATGATCCGGCGCGCGGTCCGGGGGGCTATTTCCGTCAGCCAGGCGGCGGTCATGACGCCCAGGGGAAAGGCCATGGCGGACGAGACGGCGGTGACGGCGACGGAACCCGCGATGAGGGGAAATATGCCGAACTCCGGCGGTTCGGAGGTCGGGTACCACTGCATTCCGAAAAAGAAATCCGGGACCGACTCAAAGGAAAAGACCGGCAGCCCTTCCAAGAACAGGAAGACCATGATCAGGGCCAGGAACAGAAGGTAGCACCCGCCTATGCCCGCCAGGGCCTGGCGGAT
>JAJBSY010000156.1 GCA_020861205.1 Deltaproteobacteria bacterium
ATCATGTATTTGGTGAGCTCCTCGGACCAGGTCAGGGAGTCTCCGAGCACATACCGGCAAAACACCTGCATGGAGATGATGATGGCAAGGGCAAACAGCATCGCCCCGCTGAAAAAGATGATCACCTTGTTCAGAACCTTCTCTATCCTGCCGATAAGCTCGTAAAAACGGTCGTACATTCCCTTTCTCCTTGTTCACCCGCGACGCGGTCCGGCATCCCCGCCGGACGAAACCCGCCCGGCAATGCCGGGCGGGCTTTCGGGCATTATTCAGCCGCTTTCTGCACTTTGTCGTACAGCTCCTTGCCGTACCTGGCGGCAAATTCGCCGTGGATGCTCTGCGAACGTTCCTGGAAACCGGAAAGATCGGGTTCGGTGAAAATGACGCCCTTTTTGACAAAGACTTCCTTGGTCGCGGCGTCTTCTTCCCAGGCTATTGCGTTCTGGTATTCCCTGGCCTCCTTGGCGGCCTCCTTGATGACGGCCTTGTCCTCGGCGGAAAGCCGTTCCCAAGTGCCGCCGCTCATGATGTGCTGCGGCGTCCCGAACACATGGTTGGTCAGGGCAATATGGCTCTGCACTTCTTCCACCTTGGCGGAAGCGATCGTGGCCAGGGGGTTTTCCTGCGCGTCAATGGTCTTCTGCTGCAGGGCGGTATACACCTCGGCCCACGGCATGGGCGTGGGGTTGGCGCCTATGGCCTTCCAGGCCGCGACGGTCGCGGGGATCTCGGGGGTGCGCAGTTTGAGGCCCTTGACGTCCTCCACGCTGAGAACGGGCTTGTTGGAGCTCAGGACGCGCGGGCAGCGTTCCCAGAACTCCAGGGAAACAAGGCCGGATTGTTTGTAGATGTCCGCCTTTATTTCTTCCCCGAGCGGCACGTAAATGACCTTCCTGACATGATTTATATCCTTGAAGAAGTAGGGAATTTCAAAAAGCTGGATCGGCTCGTAAAAATTGCCCATGATGCCGCCGATAATGACCATGTCGATCGTGCCCATCTGGCAGCCTTCGGCCATGTCCCGCTCGTCGCCCAGCTGGGAATTGGGGAAAACCTGGACCTTGATCCGCCCGCCGGTCTTTTCCCGGACAATCTCGGCGAATTTCATGCAGCCCTTGTGCCAGGAGTTGTCCGTGCTCATGACGTGGCCGAATTTCATGACGATGGGTTTGTCTTTCGAAGCCGCGGCGTTGCCGGTAACGCATGTACCCAAAAGCATTGCGGCACCCAAACAGAGGGCGGCGATCGCGCGAACCTGGTTCTTCATTTCGTACTCCTTGGTGAGATAACGATTTCCTTTTTGACGTGGGCCGTGAGGCCGCCTTATACGCTTCTGGCCTCCGAGAGAGGCCTGCCGTCATGTTTCAGGAGAAAATACAACTGGGCGTTTTCTTCGATTTCTTCCACAAGGTTCAACGCTTTTTCGCAATTTTCGCCGACGGTGATAAGCCCGTGGTTTGCCAGGAGCACCGAATTGCGGTGGGCTATCACGTTCCTGACGCCCGCCGCAAGCTCGGGAGACCCGGGTTCCATATACGGCAAAACTTCCAGCTCGCCGACGCGCGCGCCGTAACCGGGGGTGTAGGCGGGCGCCGCGCACTTGTAATCCAGGTGTTTCAGGCAGGATAACGCCACGGCGTATACCGAGTGCACATGCACCACGCAGCGCACTTCCGGCCGCACCGCGTAGCAATACGTGTGGAGGAGATACTCTTTTGAGGGCTTCAACGTGTGGGACGACCGTCCTTCCATGTCCATGATCACGATGTCGTCTTCGCGGAGCATTTCAAACGATCTGCCCGTCGGCGTGATCATGACCCGGCCGTCGTCCATCCGGTAACTCACATTCCCGCCGGATCCGCTCACAAGACCCTTTTCCTGGACCATCCGGGAGAACTCCAAAAATTCCCGCACTGAAATTACCGCCACAGCATCCTCCTTGGATAGCCTGATCGTTAGTGTGGAAATTTGAATAGCCCCTCAATTGCAAATTGTAAAGCAAAAATTTTCATTTTCTTTCATTTTAATTCAAATTTTTTGAATTAAAAATTGTATACTTAACAGGAAAAACGATAGTATACATATGCATTGTGCTATATTGCGTTGTTTGCGACATTTTGCAAAAAAATGAAAAGACGAACATGATGACGAATATTCCGCTGCATGTGGGAACAAGGAAGCTGGGAGGCCCATACCGGGCGGCACTCGGCGCACGGGCCGATCGCCGGGTGCTGCCACGGCTGGACGGCAGCCCCGCGCATTGTGCCGATCTACACGAAAGACTTCAGGAATTCGGGGATAGCGGCTGGTGCCGCATCCGATGAGGAAGGGCCGGGCCAGGATACTCTCTGCCGCCGGGAAACGGTTCGGGGAAGCATGGGGCGCCGTCGCCCGCGGGGCGGTCACGCCGCGCTTCGGCGGGCGGCCTCAAGGCGCTTGAGGAACTCCGGCAACACCGTTTCGGGGGTCAGGCCCGTAAGGCAGGCCAGGCCCTTGTCGCACGAATTTTGGTTGCAGGGACGGCACTCGATATCGCTGGCAATCCAGCCGTGTTCCGGGGACGGGAACACCCAGCCGGAACTGGTGGCCCCTTGGATGGTCAGGGTCGGCGTGCCCACGGCCACGGCCATATGACGCGGGGCCGAACAGTTGCCCACCAGCATGGCGGACGCGTCGATGCACGCCGCCATCTCCCGGAGGGAGAGCAGACGGCCGGTCGGCAGAAGATGGGCCGTGCCCGTACTCATGGCCGCGATCTCTTCCGCCACCGCTTCCTCGCCCGGCCCGAACAGCAGCTGGAAGCGCAGGTCCGGATGGCGGGCAGCCGCCGTTTCGAGGAGTTCCGCATAGTATCGCGCGGGCCAGCGCCGTGTCACCCGGCGGTGGGTGGGATCGACGGCCACCAGGGTTTGTCCCGGCAGCAGACCGAGAGACGCGAGATACTCCCTGGCGGCCGTTTTTTCCTCCGGCGTCAGGACAAGCAAGGGGCGTTCACCCCGCCAGGATATCCCGAGCGGCTGTAACAGCGCGGCCTTCATGGCGGAGGCATAGGCCTTTTCCGGCTCGACCCAGTCGGTGTACAGCCAGCGGGTATACCAGGGCGGCGTGCGGGTCAGCCGGACCGGGGCCCTGGAAAAATAGACGACCCAGCGGCAACGGGGCGTCTGTTGCAGGTCGATGACCAGGTCGAACCCTTCGCCGGCGACCCGCCGGTAATAGGCGACCTCTTTGGGGAGCGAGCCGAGTTCCCGCTTGTCCACGGGCCAGATCCGGTCGAGATAGGGGTTGTGTTCCAGGACCGGCACGCATTTTTTCTCGGTCAACACATGCACGGCGCTGCCCGGATAGCGTTTTTTCAGCAATTCCAGAAGCGGGGTCATCAAAATGACGTCACCGATCTGCCGCAATTGGCAGACAAGTATTTTTTCAGGGACGAAGGTGGTCAGGTCCATCAGGCGATTCCGGCTTCCTCGGCGATGCGCAGGCACATGGCCGCGCGGTTGAGGGTATAAAGATGGATACCCGGAGCGCCGTTGTCAATGAGCCGTTTGATCTGGTCCACGGCGAAGCGGATGCCCACCTCCCGCACGGCCTTGGCGCCGCCGGTCTTATTGGCGTCCTCAAGGGCGAGGTACAGCTTGCCCGGAATGTTCGCGCCGCACATCTGCAAAATACGCCGGATGGACTCCAGGCTCTGTATGGGCAAGATGCCGGGCACCACCGGCTTGGTCACGCCCATCCCGCGCAACCGCTCCACCATGGCGAAGTACTCCCGCACATCGAAAAATAGCTGGGTCACGACGAAATCCGCCCCGGCGTCGAGTTTGGCCTTGGTATGAAGGATGTCCGAAGCAAAGGACGGCGATTCCGGGTGCGCTCCCGGATACCCCGCGACCCCCAGGCAAATATCCGGAAAATTCGCCCTCGCGAAGGCGACCAGGTCGGAGGCGTAGCGGAACTCACCAGCGTCCCAGGAGAAATCTTCTATTGGGGGTGCGTCGCCGCGCAAAGCCATGACGTTGTCCACGCCGATTTGTTTCAACTGCCGCAAAAAACCCGTCAGGCTCTCCCCGCTGGCGTTGACGCAGGTTAGATGCGGCATCGGGGTGATGCCCGTCTCCCTGATCTTCGCGGCCACGGCGAGCGTGTTGTCCCGGCTTCCGCCGCCCGCTCCGTAAGTGACGGACGCGAACAGGGGATCAAGCGTCTTCAGTTTCGCCACCGCGTCGAAAAAGTCCGGCCATTGGGCCTCTTCCTTGGGCGGATAAAACTCAAGGGAATAGAAGGGGCGCGTCCGCTTGCGCATCGCATCAATAATTTTCACCGAGCACCTCGTCGCATTATCGGTCCAACAGTCTTTGTGTATCCGGCTCCCGGACATGAGGCAAGACGATAGCACGAACTGTTCACTGTATCAAGATATTGTGATATAGTTGTCTTCATACCGCAAAGGAAGGGACCGCAATTTTAATTCGACAGGGTAGGTGTTCCGCACCGAACGCGTATCGAGACATGCCGCGTGGCGCGCGGGAAGAGCCTGACGTTAATCAGGCAAACGGTGGCGCCGCCTCGCAAAGACACCGTTGTTTTCCGGGCCGGTTTACGGTATCTTCTTCTTCCATTCGTGCCGGATCCGGCACAATAAACGGGGATCGCATGACGGGTTTTCGAACGGTTATTTTTGTCCTCTGCTGCCTCTTCCTTTCGCTGAACGCGGCCGCGGCCGTGCAGGGCGGCATCCGGTGGCAAACCCTCGAGCCCGGGCTTGATCTCGCCCGGGTGACCGTCACGTTCACACCGTCGTCGCCCGCTCCATCGCCCCCCACATCCGCGGACGACGGCGGCGGAACGAGTCCCTTGACCGGACCCCAGGAAGCCACCACCACCATCCTCCGTATCGACCCGGAAAAATTTACTTTCTCTCTCTACATGGCCTCCGAGCAAGGTCCCAAAACCCTTGGGCAAATCGGAACGAGCGAAAACTTTGTGGCGGCCATCAATGCGGGCATGTTTCAACGCGACGGAGTGACGAATACCGGGTATCTTCGAAGCCGGAGCCATACCAACAACGGCCATGTGGCGGCCAACTTCGGCGCCTTTTTCGTCGCGCGGCCTGAAAAGGATGGGCTCCCCCAGGCCCGCCTCCTGGACAAACATGCGGACGACTGGGAGACGGCCCTCCGGCATTACGGGCTCGTCATGCAGAATTACAGGATGACCGCGCCCGACGGCAGGGTGATATGGAAGCAGGCCGACCGGCTTCACAGCGTGGCCGCGCTGAGCCAGGACACGAAGGGGAACATCCTCTTCCTTCTCTGCCCAAGCCCCGTGCCGGCGGCGGATTACATGGCCGCCCTGCTGCGGCTGCCTTTGGGGATCGGCGTGGTGATGTACCTGGAAGGCGGGTCCGAAGCCGCGCTTCTCATCAATGCCGGCGGCATCAACGCCGTGGAAGCGGGCCGCCACACCAGCGGCCTCTGGAGCGGAAGCGCCAGCCTCATGTTGCCCAACGTGCTCGGCGTGCGCAGGCGCGCGGAGCCGGGTTCCGCTCCCTCCGTCGAGGCTGTCCCCTAACCGGATACCATTTATCGCACGGCTGCCGCACGCCGTGAAACGGGGGATGTCGGGGTCGTCAACCCGCCGTTTCATCCCGCGAATCAATGGCTCCTCCCCTCTTCGTCCGGCCAGGCCGAAAAAGAGGAATTCCCGGAGTTAACCCTTTGGCGTGGGGCCGGCCGCGCCCCTCTGCCCCCGGGGAGTTTGGGGCCGCATCCCAAACTGGTATCTGAAGAGCAAGAAAAAGGCTCACAGCGTACTGTGAGCCTGCGATATCTGGCTGGGCTGCATGGACTCGAACCATGATTGACGGAGTCAGAATCCGTTGTCCTGCCAATTGAACGACAGCCCAATCCGGGAATTGGTTGTATAGAACGCCCGTCGAATGGTCAAGCGATTTAACCAAGTTCGTCGAGCGGGCGGAACCATTATTCCGCCACCTGGAATCTCTTTCCGCTTGACAAAATTATAAGCCCTGTTTAGGGTTAACTAACCTATTTCGCGGCGGTTTTGCGCCTTTGTATGCTTTTGCAGCCGTTCCGGCAAGAGAGGCCTCCGCCCGCGGCAAGGCTTTCCGGGACCGCTTACTACGCGGCCGGACAGAAAGGAGCCCACCGGACATGAAAGACAACACCGTTCGCAGCCTGGAAAGAGGCTTGGCGATTCTCCAGTGTTTTGACCTTGATACCGAGGAACTCTCCCTTTCGCAACTCGCGGAGCGGCTGTCTCTCGCCCCGTCAACGGCGCTCCGCCTGGCGAGCGCCCTGACGAGACTCGGCTTTCTGGAAAAAAGCCGCGCCAAAACGTACTCTCTGGGCAACAAGGTCTATCTTCTCGGCGCGGTGGCTCAAAGACATTTCAAATTGCGCCGGATCATCCTGCCCGTTATGGAATCCTTGCGGGATGCCACCCATGAAGCCGTGAGCCTGTACGCGCTTGAAGACGGGTACCGCGTCTGCTACGAGCATGTGGAAAGCCTGCTGTCCATGCGCTGCGTCGTCCGGGTGGGCGACCGTTTCCCCCTGTGGGCCGGAGCCGCCGGCAAATGCCTGTTGGCTTTCGCGGCCAAAGGCCTCGTGGAGGCGCCGCTCGCCAAGGCCAGGCCCAGTACGCCGTCAACGCGCCTGGCCCGGGAAACGTGGATTGTAGACCTGCT
>JAJBSY010000419.1 GCA_020861205.1 Deltaproteobacteria bacterium
CGCGCAGGCCGCGGCCCCCGCCGCCCATGCGGTGGGTGATCTTCGCCTCACGCCCAACGCCAGGCAGCTCATCCGGGACGAGGGCATCGACATCGCCTCCCTGGCTTCCATCCAGGGCACCGGGTTCAGGGGCGGGATCACGGCCAAGGACATCAAGGCCAGCCCGGCCGTCAAGGCCTCTCCCCTGGCGCGTAAAGTCGCCGAGCGCGACGGCGTGGACCTCGGTTCCGTCTCGGGAACGGGCGTCGGCGGCAGGATCATGAAAGCCGACGTCGCTTCAGCGGCCACCCCGGCTTCGGCTCCGGCCGGTACGGAAGAGAAAAAGATCCTTTCCGTTACGCCTTACAAGGGCGTGCGCAAGGTTATCGGCGAGCGTCTGGCCCAGAGCATGGCCCAATCGCCGCACATCTACTTCACGGACAGCGTGGATACCACCAGGCTGACGGCGTTCCGCGCCCAGCTCAACGAATCCGGCGAAGGCAAGGTCGCGGTCTCCGACCTGTTCATCCTGGCCGCCAGCCGGACGTTGCAGAAGTATCCCGAAATCAACGCGTCCCTCGTGGGTGACGAGATCATCGTTTACAAAAGCACCAACATCGGGATCGCCGTCGCCGGCGACAACGGGCTGATCGTGCCCGTGGTGAAAAACGTCCAGGAAAAGCACCTCTCGGACATCGCGGTCGAGACCCGCGATCTTGTGGAACGGGCCAAGGCCGGACGATTGGACCCCTCGGAATATTCCGGCGGCACCTTCACCATTTCCAATCTGGGGCCCTTCGGCATCGAGAACTTCACCGCCATCGTGAATCCGCCCGAATCGGCGATTCTGGCCGTGAGCGCCGTGAGGAAGGTCCCGGTCGTCGAGACGGACGAGCGCGGGAACGACGCGGTCGTGATCCGGCCCATGATGAACATTCAGCTCAGCGTGGACCACAGGGTCATCGATGGTCTGCTGGCCGCAAGGTTTGTCAAGTACTTCAAGGAATTGCTCGAAAACCCCATCAGGATTCTGATGTAGGAACGGGCATGGCGCGGGATACGTCCCGTCCCTTGCCGGGATGATTCCCGGCTCCCCCCGAAAGGGAAGGGACGTCCCGCGCAATTGTTGAGCCTCTGAGAGGCGATCCTCTCCGGGACGCTGACAAACAAGGAGATACCCGCATGGCGGCATATGAGTTTGACGTACTGGTAATCGGCGGCGGCCCGGGAGGATACGTGGCGGCCATCAAGGCGGCCAAGGAAGGCAAAAAGGTCTGCATCGCCGAACGGGCCAATTTCGGCGGCGTTTGCCTGAACGAGGGCTGCATCCCGACCAAGACGCTTATCAAAACGGCCAATACGCTCCAGGAGATCAAGGAAGCCGCGAGCTTCGGCATTGAAGGCGTGAATCCTGCAAACGTCTCCGTTTCCATGGAAAAATTGCAAAAACGCAAACAAGGCGTGGTGCAGACCCTGGTCGGCGGGGTCAAGGGCCTTCTTCGCGGCAACAAGGTGACGGTCATGGAAGGGGCCGCCTCGTTCGTGGACGCCCACACGGTGGACGTCGCCGGGAAAAAGGTCACGTTCGAATACGGCATCATCGCCACGGGTTCGAACGTTCTGGTTCCCTCTTTCATCAAGCGGGAAGGGACGAACCGCATCCTGACCAGCCGCGAGGCCCTGAACATCGACGCCGTCCCCGCCTCCATCGCCATCATCGGCGGGGGGGTTATCGGCGTCGAGTTCGCCTACCTGTTCAACAAGCTGGGCAGCAAGGTGACCGTGCTGGAACTTATGGAAAACATCCTGCCGATGGTGGATGAGGAAGTCTCCGGCATGGCGAAGAAACGCCTTGAAAAAGACGGCGTGACCTTCCACATGGGCGCGAAGGTGCAGGCCGTGAAGGACAACGCGGTGCTGTTCGAGAAAGGCGGCAAGGCCGAATCCGTCAAGGCGGACTGCGTGCTGATGGCCGTGGGCCGCGTGCCGAACACCGAGGGGCTAAACGCCGAAAAGATCGGCATCGCCTTCGAGAAGGCGTCCATCAAGACGGACGACCGCCTGAGGACCAACATCCCCAACATTTACGCCATCGGCGACGTGAACGGCAAGGTCATGCTGGCCCACACCGCTTCCCATGAGGGCATGGTGGCCGTCGACGCCATTTGCGGCAAACACGCCCGCATGGAGTACGACAAGATTCCCTCCTGCATTTACCTGGATCCGGAAATCGCCTGCATCGGCCTGACGGAAAAGCAGGCCAGGGAGCGGGGGCTGCGCGTGAAGATCGGCAAATTCCCCATGGCCGCCAACGGCAAATCCCTGGTGGAAGGCGACACGGACGGCATGGCCAAGGTCATAGTCGATGCCGAGTTCGGCGAAATACTCGGCGTGCACCTCTACGGCAAGCACACCACCGACATGATCGCGGAACTCTCCGTGGCCATGAGCATGGAAGCCACGGCCGACGAGATCATCCACGCCATCCATCCGCATCCGACCGTGAGCGAATCCCTGCCAGAAGCGTTCATGGCCGCTTACGGCAAGGCCATTCACTGCATGTAAAAAAGCGGCCGGTACCATACCGGCGAACAAACCGTGGACGCGCTGCTTTTCGCAGCCGGTCCCAAAGGAGATGGCAATATGATGCTGAAAGACAGGGTAGCGCTCATTACAGGGGCATCGCGCGGGATAGGACAGACCATTGCCGAACTCTTCATAAAGGAAGGCGCGACCGTCATAAACGGGGATATTACCGTGAGCGGCACCTCCCTGACCAAGGTAGCCGACCGCCTCTACGAAGTGAAACTCGACGTGTCGAACAGCGCCGGGGTGAAGGCGGTGATCGACGCCATTGTCAAGGCGCACGGCAAGCTGGACATCCTGGTCAACAACGCCGGCATCTGCCCTCCCATGGGTCCCAACGTCGAGGAAGTTTCCCAGGAAGAATGGGACAAGGTTCTGAAGGTGAACCTAGGCGGCATGGTGGCCTGCACCAACGCCGCGTTGCCGCACATGCGCGCGGCCAAGTTCGGCAGAATCATCAGCATGGCCTCCATTGCCGGGGAAACCGGCGGCGTCGCGTCGTCCATCGCGTATTCCGCGTCCAAAGCGGCCATCATCGCCACCACCAAGGTCGTCGCCAAGAAGGAAGGCCTGAACAACATCACGGCCAACTGCATCGCGCCAGGGTGGATCATCACGGAAATGACCAAGGATCATAAGCAAAACCTGTCGCTGTGCCCCATGGGCAAACGCGGCGAGACCCTGGACGTCGCCTATGCGGCCCTCTATCTGGCCAGCGAAATGGGCCGGTACATCACCGGAACCACCATGGACGTAAACGGCGGCGTGTACATGCAATAACTGTCTCCTCGCCGGGCGGCGTGGCGCCGCCCGGAGGATTCCATGCCCGCCTGACGCCCAACAGGGAGTAATTGTATGAAAGCAGTGCAAAAAGTAGCCAAAGGCCCTACCGGGATAGCCCTGATGGACGTTCCGGAACCCACGCCCGCCCCCAACGAGCTGAAAATAAAGGTTCACGCCGCCGGCATCTGCGGCACCGACCTGCATATCAAGTATGACGAATATACGTATTTCCCGCCGGTGACCATGGGCCACGAATACTCGGGAACCGTCGTGGAAGTCGGGTCCGAGGTTTCCGGGTTCGCCGTCGGCGACCGGGTCGTTTCCCTGACCGCCATCCACACCTGCGGCCATTGCCGCTATTGCTACGAAGGGTTGTTGATGCTCTGCCAGGAAAGACTTTCCATCGGTTCCGGCAGAAACGGCGCGTTCGCCGAATACATGGTCATTCCGTCCCACCTGGCGTTTCATATCCCGGACGGGGTTTCCCTGGAGGCGGCCGCCTTGAGCGAACCGCTGGCCTGCGTGGTGCGCGGCGTTATCGAGCGGGCGGACGTCAAGGCCGGCGACTACGCCCTGGTATCCGGACCGGGAGCGATCGGGCAGCTGGCCCTGCAGTGCGCCAAAGCCAGCGGCGCGCGGGTCGCCGTTTCCGGCACCAGCCGGGACGCTGAGCGGCTCGCCCTTTCCCGCGAGCTCGGCGCGGACGAGACCTTCACCGTCGATAGCGTGGACATGGCCGAAGCTACCGCCAAATTCACCGGCGGCGCGGGATTCGACATAGCCTTCGAATGCTCCGGCGCGGCCCCTGCCGCCGACGCGTGTCTGCGCGCCTTGCGCAAGCATTCGCAGTATGCGCAAATCGGCATATTCGGAAAACCGATCACGTTCGACATGGATATGGCCCTTTTGAAGGAAATCAAGCTCACCAACAGTTTCGCCTCGGAACGCACCTCCTGGATCATCGCGTTGCGGCTCCTTGCGGATAAAAAGGTCAACACGCTCCCCCTGATCAGCGGCAAATTCCCCCTTGAAGAGTGGGAAAAGGCCTTCAGCATGGCTGAAAACAGGGAAGGATACAAAATCCTTTTCATGCCCGGTTCCTGAAAAAACAACCGCTCACCCTCGGTGGCGAACAGCTAGGAGAAAACGTTTTATGGCCATCACCAAACTTCCTCCGATAGGGCATGTCGGCATCGTGGTCGCGGACATGGACAAGGCGCTCGCCGAACTGCGGGAACTATACGGGCTGCCAGGTCTGGACACGACCTATTCCTTCAAACCGATGCGCGTCTGGGCCTGGGGCAAGGAAATCAGCGGCTGCGAAATTAAAATCTGCATGACGGACTGGACCGACACCCTCAAGATGGAAATCCTGCAGCCGGTTTTCGGAGCGATCGAGCATGAGCGGTTCGTGCGCGAGTGCGGCGGGGGTATGCACCATACCGCTTACTACGTGAAGGAATATGGGGAATACCGCGAATTTATCCTGAAAAAAGGCGGCGAAATCATTTTTGAAAGCGAGACCGAGGACGACAAAGGCTACAGACGCTGTTGTTACGCCAGGTTCCCCCAGACGAAGATGGTTGTGGAGATTTTGGAATACGCCTGGTTCCGCAAGTAGCGGGCACGCCCCCCTGAACAAGGAGAAGCCATGCAATCACAATTCTGTCTGAAAGGTAAAAAGGCCCTCATTACCGGCGGCGCGGCGGGTATCGGCCAGTCGCTCGGCTATGCCCTCGCTTCGGCGGGAGCCGCCATCGCCGTGGCGGATATCGACGAGGAAGCCGCCCGGAAAACGGCGGACGCGATCAAGGCCAAGCATGGTGTGCAAACGACGGCCATCCGGGTCGACGTCACGGACCCCGCCCAGTGCGCCGCGATGGTGGCGCGCTCCGCGGACGACCTCGGGGGCGTGGACGTTTGCGTCGCAAACGCGGGCATTACCATCACAGGCGTTTCCCTGCTTGATTATACCCCCGAGCAGTGGAACAAGATCATGAGCGTCAATTTGAACGGCGTTTTCTACACCGACCAGGCGGCGGCCCGGTATTTGGTGAAGCAGGGCACGGGCGGCCGCATCATCAACATGTGCTCCATGGGCGGAACGATCATAACGTACCACCCCTATGGGGCGAGCGGCGCGTACTGCACGGCCAAGGGCGGTGTGAAACAGCTGACCAAGGCTTTTGCCCTGGACCTCGCCAAGCACCGCATAACCGTGAACTGCATCAGCCCGGGATACGTGCGCACGGCGCTTTCCGCCAAATTCTGGGAAGATCCCCAGAGCAGCGGCGACAAACTCCGGGCGACCCCCCTTGGCAGACCCGGCGAACCGGAAGATCTCGACGGCCTCGCCATCTACCTCGCTTCCGATGCCTCCGCGTACATGACAGGCTCCGACGTTATCATCGACGGCGGCTTCACCGTCATATGACGCGGCGGCAATAACCTTGCAACCATAACCGATTAGGAGGTTTTTCATGAAATTGTACTGCTTGGACGGCGGCTACATCAACACCGAATGGCAGTTTCTCGTTGCCGGCTACCGCGTCGGCGAACCCTTCAAATCCCCCATGTGCATGTTCCTTATCGACCACCCCAAGGGCAAGGTGCTGTTCGACACGGGCCTCAACATCGCCTGCGCGGACGATCCCTACAAGTATTATAGCCCGGAAATTCTCGGCCCGTACAAGCCGGTCATGACCGAAGACCAGGCCGCGAAGAACGTTATCGCCAAGGCTGGCTACAAGCCGGAGGACATCGACTACGTCGTCATCTCCCACTTGCATTTCGACCATACCGGCGGCGTGGGCGATTTCCCCAACGCGACCTACATCGTGCACCAGCGGGAGCTGGAATACGCGTACAACCCCCCGGCCTACCAGCTTTCCGCCTATCTGCGCAAAGACTTCGACGGCAAGGGCATTGAGTGGTACGTCCTGCGCGGCGCCCTCGACGGCGGCTACGACCTCTTTGACGACGACACCATCCGCCTGTACCTGACCCCGGGGCACACCGCGGGCCATATGTCCATGCGCGTCAAACTGCCCAAAACAGGCCCGGTCATGCTGACCCAGGACGCCTGCTACACCACGGTCAACCTTGCCGGCAAGCTCCCCGGCCTGATGGACCATGCGGAGGCCACGCTCATCAGCACCAAGTTCTTCCAGTTCCGCCAGAAGACCGGCACCTGGATCGTTCCCGGCCATGACCCCGAAGTATGGCCGACGCTGAAGAAAGCCCCCGAATACTACGACTAATCCATGGCCGGCCTCGCGGGGGAGGAATTCCCCCGCGCCCGGCCCACCGCACGATCAAAAGTAAGATTACCA
>JAJBSY010000343.1:0-3969 GCA_020861205.1 Deltaproteobacteria bacterium
GAGCTGCGCAGGGGGATCGGGTACGTCATCCAGGGGGTGGGGCTTTTCCCGCATATGACGGTTCGCGGCAACATAGCCTATGTTCCCACCCTGTCCGGAAAAAGGACGAGTGAAGAGCGGTTGCGGGAATTGCTCGACATCGTGCGGCTTGATGCCGCCTTCCTTGACCGGTATCCGCACGAACTGTCAGGCGGCCAGAAACAACGGGTGGGGCTGGCCCGGGCGCTGGCCGCCCAACCGCAAATCCTGCTCATGGACGAACCGTTCGGCGCGGTGGACGATATCACCCGCAAGGCGTTGCAGGCTTCAATCAAACACATCCATCACGATCTGGGCATGACGATTTTCTTTATCACCCATGATATTAACGAGGCCCTCAACCTGGGGTCCAGGGTCATGGTCCTGAACAAGGGACGCATCGAGCAGATCGCTCCGCCGGAAAGCATCCTCGGGAGGCCCGCGACGCCGTATGTGAAAGCGTTGCTCGATTCGGCTTCGTGCACCTGGCATTAGCATTTCCTCCGCGCGGGGCACTCAATAATTTCCTCCTCATCGCGCATGGGCTAATCCCAAAGAAAAAAGGCGGTGACAGCATGGGTATACTCGATTCATTACAAGGCATGATCAACCAGGGCGCGAATGGCGCTTCCGGCCAGATGGGGGGATTCGGGGACATACTCTCGCAAATAACGGGCGGGCGGACGGACTCCGGTGGGGGCCCGGGCACGGGCGGCATCTTCGGCACGCCGTCGTCCCCAAGCGTGCTCGGCGTCTCGGCCATAGGCGGTCTTGTCGGCGCGTTGCTTGGCGGCAAAGGTTTGCGCGGCGCGGCGGCCGGCGCCTTGCTGACCGGCGGGTTGCAGATGTTCAACCAGTATCGCGAGCGGATGAAACAGGCGGCTGCGGCGAACCCGGACGGGCCCGTGTACGACGTCACACCGTCCGCGCCGGACGAGCGAGCGCGCAGGATCGTCCGCGCCATCGTCTACGCGGCCAAGAGTGACGGGCATATCGACGAAGAGGAAAAACGGAACATCGAAGCCCAGATGAAAAATCTGAATCTCGGCCCGGACGGGGAAAAACTGGTCCGGGAGGCCATGGACGAGACCCTTGATCCCGCGCGGATCGCGGAAGGCGTCAAAACGCCGGACGAAGCCCTGGAGGTCTTCACGGTCAGTTGCGCCGTCCTGAACGTGGACCAGTTCATGGAGCGCTCCTACCTGGATGCGCTGGCCAAGGCCCTGAACATCCCCGATGACGTCAGGGACGAGATCGTCGCGAAAATAAGGTAGTGCCTCAATTTGCCGGATACTTCGGCAGCCGTCCGCATGAAGCGCATGTATGTCCGATACGCTTCACTCCGGGCCTTCCCGGTCCGAAGCACACGCGGCACTGGCGAAAAACGGCAGGTATTGACATCGGACCGCCATGAGGGTTTTCCGCTGGATGCGCTGGACAAAGCCCCGGACACGGGGCTTTCCCGTCTGGGCCGTTACGCCCCAGGCGGCCCGGCTTCAAGGTCGAACGCGCGGGTTTTCCCCGGGGAGGTTCGCCGGGCAAGGGATGCCGGAAGGGCGGCGTCCGCCATATACTCTTTGTACAAGGCGGCGAACCGCCCCCCGGCGGCATCGCGCCAGGGCTTCGCCCGTCCGCAGTAATGGAGTATGACGGTGTTCCGGAGCACCCAGGCCATGTTCACGGTTCCGCCGCTCGCGAGGTAATACAGTTCGTATCGGCGGGCGTCGTAGTTGAACAGCCTTTCGTCCAGGAGGAGAATTCTGTCCCCGAACAGGATGTTCAGCACGTCCTGGTCGGGCAGGATCAGTTTGTTCCTGTTTTTCGCGACGCATTCGAAAATAGCGTCCGGGGACGCGGCCGCGCGCAACGCCGGGACGTTGCAGAGCAGCACGCCGGAATTGAAATAAGCTTTGGTTCCGCGTGTTCCGAGCCGGATGGCGTTGACTATTCTGACAATGTTGGTCAGGCCGGAATGCGAGGCAGCCGCGAACAGGTTCGGCCCGAGTTCCGTAGCATACAGGCGGGTGACGGGGTTGATGACGAGCGTGTCCGGGTCTAGGTAGAGGATGCGCTCCACATGATCCGGCAAAAAATGGTGAGCGAGAAGCCGGTAATACATGGCTTCGGTATAGTAGGACCGGACCGGCGCGGTGGCAAAAAGGCCCCGCGGCACGCGAACCGGCAAAAGCAGACCCCCGTGCCGGGAACAAAACGACGCCAGCGGATTGAGCAATGCGTCCGGGATGTCGGCGTGCATCAGGTAAATGTGGAACGCGACCGCGCGGTTATGGATAAAAAGCGAGCGCAGCAGCGTTCTTACGGGAACCATATAGCCGGCGTCCGCCGTTACGAGGATATTGATGGGGCTCATGAATTTCCTTTTGCGGCGAAGGTTGCGGAACCTAGACCTCCGGGCGGCTTACAGCATTTATCATTATGCAAATCCCGCGATGCGGCCAGGCGGTTGATTCCAATGGAAACCGATACATTTTTCTAGACGCGGTACGCCAGGGGGATGCCTGCCGGAAGGGAAGGCCGGGCGTTGGACGGTATCCCCGTGGTCAGGCGGTTTCTTCTTTTTTCCTCGGCTTTCTGGCCTTGCCCGGTTTGGAACCCTGTTCCGCCGCTTTCTTGCCGGTATTTTCCTCCAGGCTTTTCTTGAGGGCGTCCATAAGGTCCATGACGTTGCCGCCACCCCCCCCTTCGGAAGCAACCGCCACTTCGCGTCCTTCTATCTTGTCCTCGATGAATCGGCGTAACCGTTCCTGGTACTCGTCATGATATTTTTCCGGTTCGAACGGCCCGGTCAAACTGTCGAGTAGCTGTTCCGCCATCGCGAGCTCTGCATCGGTCGCCCCCGGTTGCGCCACGGTTTTCGGAAGGCTCTTGATTTCGTCATGATAAAACAGCGTGACGCCGAGCATGGCTTCGTCCGTCGCCTGCAGCATGATCAGGGTTTCTTTTTGTCCCATGACGGTTTTGGCGACGGCGACCTTGTTTTTCAGTTTCATGGCCGTGCGAAGGAGGTTGAAGACTTTCTCGCCGCCCTTTTGGGGCAGCACCAGGTAGGAGCGGTTGTAGTAGGCCGGGGAGATGGTGCAATGATCGGTGAACAGGATTATCTGGAGGTTGCGGTCTTTTTCGGTTTTGATTTTTTCAAAATCCTCGTCGGTGACCACGACGTATTTGTCCTTGTCGTACTGGTACCCTTTGACGATGTCTTCCTGGGCGATTTCCCGGCCGGAAGATCCGTCGACCTTCTTGTACCGTACCCGGCTGTTGCTTTTCCTGGAGAGTTGGTTGAACCGTATGTCGTTGTCCTGCACGGCCGTGTACATATCGACGGGGATATAGACGAGGCCGAAGGCGATGGCTCCCTTTTGCGTGACTGCCATGGATGCGCTCCTTCCGGCGATACCGGAATGCAAGCATAGCAGGGGGGGAGAGGGGAAAAATGATTATCAGCCCGCCTCCCCCTCGAAAAACCGTGTAAAGGGCCTCCTATAGGGGGACCCTATCCCTTTTGGTTCGTGTGCTTATGCGCGGTATCGCCGGTCATCGTTGACTGGGCGTCGGGTTTTTCCTTCTCCGGCGCCGGGCGTTTGGTGGACGCAGGCGTACGGTTTTCACCGTAGGTCGATTCCTGCGCGTTGGTCCGTTTTTCCGGCAGCTTGCCCGATTTATCCGTCATGGCTTTCTCCGAAGGTGGTTTGTCCGAGACGTAAAGAGCCCCGGTGGTTTGCCGGGGCTCTTTACGCGTTGTGAGATGTCAAGCACGCAGGCAACGCAGGCCGTGGCGGACGCCGAAGTTGCCGGCGATCGCGGCGACAACCGCGCCGATAATCAGGGCGATCGCCGCCATCAGCGCGGACTTCGCGGCGGCCGAAGCAAACTCGTCCGCCTTCTTGCGGGCGTCGTCAGCCACCTGCTTGAGATACTCGCGCGTTTGTT
>JAJBSY010000343.1:3979-6675 GCA_020861205.1 Deltaproteobacteria bacterium
TTGTTCCACGTGGCTTTGGGCTTCGTTCAGCATCGATTCGGCCCGGTCAAGCCGTTCGTTATACATCCGCAGCGCGGGTTCCAAAAGCCGTTCCGCCTCATCGCGGGAAATGCCGCGGGTTTGCATAAGACCTTGCAGCGCGGCCTCACGGTCGACGCTCCGCTTCTGGATGGCGTCGAGGCGTTCTTTCTGTCGGTTCAAAAAGTCACCGATGACCGTATCGTAATTATCCGTGTTCGCGGAAAGGCGGCTGACAGTCCCGCGAAGGTCCTGCCGCGCGTCACGCATCTGGCCCATCCAGAAGGAGGGCTGCAACTGTTCCACACCCGTATCGCGCAAGACCGACAGCGCGCGCGGGTCCTGTCTGTCCGCCGGATATTGAATGCTCCGGGACAGGCGGTCCACCCCTTTGGAGGTAAGTTTTCCGGCCTGATCCGTTATGGACGAGGCGACCCCGGCCGCGCCGGATCCCACCACTTCGCCCACCGCCTTGAGCGTCATTCCGGCGGCGATGGACGAAAAGAGCACGCCCAGCACCAGGACCGCCGCCCAAACCAGGAAGCCGTGCAGGCAACCCCTGTTGCCGGCGAAGAACCCGGCGACAAAACCGCCCGCGCCCAGGCTGACGACGACGGACAAAAGCGACCATATACCGAAAGCGATGCCGATCCCGGCCATGGGGTCGTTATCGAGGGGGTTCACCACGGTGAATCCCAGGGCCACGCCCAGCAGGGCCATGACGATTGAAACCGCGATCGTGGTCAACGCTCCGGCTATGATGCTCCGCCAGGATACCCAGGACATCAGGCACACCGAAGGTTCATAAATATCACGATCTTCCATGCGTTCCGTTGCAGTACTCATATGTATTCCTCCTGAGACATAGGTAATAAATGCTGTCTTTTTCCTGGAATACGGTTTGGTAGTGATGAATGAAACTATAATAATTTTAGTATCGTAAGTAATAAGTGAAAGAATGCTGATCCGCTTTTCCTGTTTCTCAAAGCACGGCGACGGAGTTGGTCAAATGGGGTTACTCCCTGGTTTTGCTTGATAATAGTTCCATTCTCGCGGGATGTATGAAAAGCGGTACATATTCCAGACCATTAGGAGGTTCGTTATGTTTTCATGGGGAATTTGGGCTCTTATCATAGCCATCATCGCCGGTATTCTCGGTTTTACCGGAATAGCCGGTACCGCGGCTTTCTTTGCCCAGATAGTATTCGGGATCGGCCTCGTGCTTTTTATCGTATCGTTGTTTGTCGGCCGAAAGGTCCTGAAGTGACATGAGCGGACCGCGCCCGCCGGGCGGGCGCGGTCCGAAGGAGAGTCTTGTTATGAACGATAACACCGCGACCGGGTGGCGGAGACTGTTGCGGGAGCGGGAAGCCGCGGGCGACTGCGAGGTGCGGTCACGGCTGCTGGACATGCTTGTGGAACGCGGCGGCATGGATCCCCGGTTCGCCTGGCGGGTGCTGGAAGGGGAGAAGGTGAATTCCGCGGTATTGGACAGCATCCTGGCTGACGCGATAGCTTCCGAGGAAAAACCTTCCCCGGCCATCCGGCGTACCCGCGGCGCCGCCCTTACCCAGGCCGAAATAGAATTTTTGTATCGTCATTAACCTACGCATCCGGACTTGCGGGCCGTGGGTGCCGTCGCGTACGGGACGCTCGGCGGTTTTTCCGCGATGTGTGCCGCTTGTCGCAATATCCGGCATACGGTACCCTTTCCAAGGTTCCCATCAGATGACGGGGCGGGAGGCGGGATGAAACACATATGCATTACCGGGGCCAGCAGCGGCCTTGGCGCGGCTCTGGCACTCGCGTACGCTCAGGCCGGGAGCCTGCTGACGCTTTGGGCCAGGGACGAGACCAGGCTGGCGGCGACCGCCGAAGCTTGCAAGGGCAAAGGGGCCGCCACGGCTGTTGTGGCAGCCGATTTGCGCGACCATAGGGCCGCCCGCGAAACGTTGGCCGGGCTGGACGACGCGAACCCGGTGGATGTGGTCTTCCTCGCGGCGGGCGTTATTACCGGAATCCCGCCGGGCGGAAACCGGGAGTCGGCCGAGGACGCCTTCCGGACCATGGACGTCAACGCGTTGGGTTCCCTGAATCTTGCCGCCTGCCTGTTCGAGCGGATGTGCGCTCGCGGTTCCGGCCATCTGATCTTCGTTTCCTCCATCGCCGGGCTGTACCCTTTGCCCAATTCCCCGTCCTATTCCGCTTCCAAGATAGCCGTCTCATACTACGCGAGGGGACTGGCCGCCATCGGCCGGCGGTTCGGGGTTCGGGTGAGCTGCGTCTATCCCGGCTACCTGGAAACGCCCATGGGCCGCAGGCTGAAAGCCCTCAAGCCGTTCGCCCTCCCGCCCGACAAGGCGGCGGACCTGATCCGGAGCCGTCTCGAGAAGGGGAAGGACCGGGTGGTTTTTCCCTTGGCCGCGGCCCTGGGCGTGTATTTTCTGCACGTCCTTCCCAAGCCCCTGGCCGACCGGCTCGCACTCAAGGCGGGGTACCGGGTGGTGCCGGACAGGGAATCGAACACCTACGCCTGACAGGAAAACAAACGCGCGGAGCCGGCGACCGTTCTTTTTTCCGAAAGTTTAATTCATCCCACGGGGGGTGACAGCCGGAGATCGTTTATGGCCGGGGCCAACTTGCTGGCATTGCTCGACGACATAACCTCCATGCTGGAT
>JAJBSY010000299.1 GCA_020861205.1 Deltaproteobacteria bacterium
ACCCTGTGGTTCCCGGTTGGATTACCCGATGAGCGGAATGGCCGGGGTAATCCAACCGGGAACCACAGGGTCGCCGAGGGCGGTGTGCCAGAGATAGAGGAACCCGTTGAGAACCACGATGGCCAGCGCCACTTCAAACGGCATCCCCAGGTTTTCCGTCAAAATCGGGATGATGGAGAGGCACACGGCGCACATGAGCAGGCCCTGGATATAATCGTAAATCTCGAACTTGTAATGAATGCCGGGTAGGCGCAGTTGGAAGGGACCCAACGGAATGTAGGGGCCGTCGTGGCCGGCGGGTCGAATTTTTGTCCAGTCTCTCATACTGAAACCTCTTTAAAAAATGATTGTGTTCCCTGGATGATGCAGCAACAAGTTACAACTGTCCTTTCGTCGCGAGGCCTCCTTGCTTTCACGCAACAGGCGATGGCCGCCCACACTCGATGTGTTTTCGAAAACACATAACTCTTCAAAATATCAAACTATAATCGGGTAAACGATTGTCCGATTTTACGCTTTTTTATAACAACGTAAAGGCTATTTTTTACAGACCCCCACCCGTGCGGAACAAATTCAATTTGTCATTCGCGCGCAATCGAAAATGAGATATCGTTTTCTGATTGCCCCACACCGAACGGCAACCGCCGGGTTCTTACGAACCCGGCGGCGATGCGTTTTTCCACGATGCGCGGACGTCCTCCCAGCTACAATTCCCCGATAAGTGCCGCATAAAACCGGCAGGCATCCAGGATTTTCCCGACCTCGCAGTTCTCGTCGCGCATGTGGGCCAGCTTGTACTCGCCGGGTCCGAACCCGATGGTCGGAATTCCCATGGCGACCGGCGTCACCGCGTTCGTGCCGAAATCCCAGAAGTCATACCTGTCCGGAGGGGTACCCCACACATGCGCGTAGGCCCTGTCGCAAGCCCGGGTCAGCGGATGGTCGCGCCCGATGCTCCAGGGATCGTGCAACGGCTCGTAGGTCAGTTCCGCGCCGGTCCAGGTCGTGTGGCGCAGGGTGCCGACCGTCCAGAACGCATCCTTGTCCCGGACAAGCTCGTCCATCTCCCGCCGTACCGTCTCCGCGCTCTCGCCCGGCACCATCCGGCGGTCCAGATAAATGGAGCACTCGCTCGGCACGGCATTCAACGAGGCGCTTACGCAGGAAATATCCGAAAGCACTATTGTCCCGTGGGGGTGCCCCGATGCGCTCAGGCGCCGGTTCAGGGCTTCGACCCGCTTGATGATCCCGGCCATGGCGTAAACGGCGTTCACCCCCTTTTCCGGGGCTGATCCGTGGGCGGAAACTCCCCTCGTTGTCAGGCGAACCTGGGCCTTCCCCTTGTGGCCCAAAGTGACGGTATTATCCGACGGTTCGCAGATAATCACCCAGTCCGGTTTTATGGGATGTTCCGTAAAGAGCATCTTCAGGTTTTCGCCGTCGCAGAACTCCTCGCAGACCGTGCCGGTCACATAGACGGTTTTATCGCCGGTCATACCCCTCTTTTTGGCCAGGGCGGCGCCGTACACCGAAGCCGCGAGAGCGGATTTCATATCCACGGAACCGCGCCCGTACAGCCGGCCGTCAACAATTTCGCCGCTGAAGGGAGGCACGCGCCATTCGTCCGCGTCGTTGACCTCCACGGTGTCCATGTGGGAGTCGAAAAGAATCGTCTTTTCTCCGCTGCCGATCCTCCCCACAACGTTCCCGACCCGGTCGATGAACACCTCGTCGTACCCGAGCGAAACCATCACGTCCTTGATATGGCGGGCAAGCTCTCCCTCTTTGTCGGAGAAGCTCGGGATGCGGACCAGGTCCCGCGCGAAGCGGATAAGATCGCTCTCGAACGCGGCATCCATGTCGTTCATGCTCATTCGCTGCACCTCTTCAAGGGATGTCCCGTCCGCATATCGCGAACGTGCGGGGAAGGAAAGAAAAAACCGGAGGGTGCGCGCGCCATGGGAGAGAAGAGCCTTGCGCCGCGAATGCCGGAACCGGCGCGAAACCGGGGCGGCCCGGGTTACATGAACAGCAGCAGCGAGACGGCCATAAGCGCCATGCCCGCGACCGCGCCGTAAATGCACAGGTGATGCTCCCCGTATTCTTCGGCCGTCGGCAGCAGTTCGTCAAGGGAGATGAAGACCATGATGCCCGCGACCGCTCCGAACAACATCCCGAAGACGGCCGGGGAAAAGAAGGGCATCAGAACGAGAAAGCCTATGACCGCGCCGAGCGGTTCGGCGCACCCGGACAGCAGGGCGTGGCAAAAGGCCTTCTTCCTGTTTCCGGTGGCGAAATAGATCGGCACGGCGACGGCGATGCCTTCGGGGATGTTGTGGATGGCGATGGCGATCGCTATGGCGACCCCCAGCGAGGGGTCCGTCAGCGTCGCGGTGAAGGTCGCCAGCCCTTCGGGGAAATTGTGAATGGCAATGGCCAGCGCCGTTACCAGGCCCATGCGGTGCAGCCTGGCCGGGTCATTTCCCATGGTGTCGGCGGCCGGCTTCGGAGGCGGCGGGCAAACCGCCCCATCCCGCGCGGTGCAGGGAACGAGGCCGACGATATTATGCAGCTCGTGCGGGTTGTCCTCGGCCGGGACGAACCTGTCAATGAGAGCGATGAGGGCGATACCGGCGAAAAAGGATCCGACGGTCGCCCACGCTCCGGGAGCGGCGCCCCAGTGCCCGGTCAGCGCGTCGCGCGCCTTGGCCAGAATCTCCACAAAGGAGACGTACAGCATGACTCCGGCCGAAAACCCAAGGGAGGCCGAAAGAAAACGGGTATTCGCCTGTTTGACGCAGAAGGCGAACAGCGCGCCCACCCCTGTTGCAAGGCCGGCAAAGGCCGTCAACCCGAACGCGAGCAGTACGGAATTGTCCATGCTCCTTTTCTGACACCACCCGTCGCCTTTTGCAACCGGTTAGATCGCGCTGCGGCCCGCCGCGAGGAAATGGGACTCCGCCGCTTCGCCTTCAAAGGCATCGGCGGGAAAGACGGCGCAACTTACCTCACCGGAGAATTCGGGGAGGATGCCGGGGGAACCCTCTGCCCCAGGAGGACAACCCAGTAGCCGTCGCTATACGCGGCCCCGGCATCCTGGTAATCCGGGGAGAGGAGCGTCTCGCACCGCGTGGGGCTGACCATCCACACATCGAGCACTACCGAGGCCGGAGGACGGCTTGTCGCCGTCAGCTTCGTCATTCTTGCGCCGGGATAGTAGACCGTCCCGCCGACGGTATCCGGAGAAGCGCCCAGGATGGTTCCGAAGCCGCCCTGGGCGGCGGCGGCGGCGGCCTCCTTCTCGGCGGCGGCCTGCAGGCCGGGATTGAACGCCAGGGGCGGAGCCGTGCGCGCCGGCTTGCCGAGGCACGACCCGCCTTTGGCTCTGAGATCGTTCATAAGCCGGAACAAGGCGCGGGCTTCCTGCCCGGTCGCGGGGTCGCCGGACGCGGGCGGCGGGGGAGGAGAGAATGCCGGCGGCGAGGCGGCTCCTTCTCCAACTGTCACGGCATACGGCTCGGCCCTGGCGCTTTCAGCCGGGGAAGGAGAGACGGAAGGCGGCGCGGTGTCCGATGGGATGCCGGGCGCCATGGCGGCAAGAGGCGGCAAGCCGGGCCGGGGCGCGTCCTGAGAGGCGGCGCTGGTTCCGGGGCCCGGCGCGGGTTCCGCCCGTCCTTCCGCAGGCGCCGCGACAGGGCCGCCGGCCACTGAAACCCGGCCGGGTGCTCCGGTCGGGGCGGGATGAACGGCGGGAGACGAACCAGCCCCGCCCGTTGGCGCATCCTCGGCATTTTCGGCCGGCGGAACGGCCGCATTCCCTGTGCCGGCGTCCACGGGCGGCTTCTCCGCCAGGGTGGCCAGAACTATCCGCCACCCGCCGGGGCCGTGCCACGCGCCGATGTGCGTATGGGGTTCCAGCAGCGCCTCGCAATGTTCCGCCCGAAGGCGCGTTGCGACGGTTTGCGCCGGCTGGTCGGCGGCGCTGAACATGCGCCAGCGCGAAGCGTAAAGGCCTTGTTCCTCGTACGCGGCCGGGAACGGAACGCCCTTGCCCACGGATTCGGCGACCCGGCACAGCGGTTCGGAAAACAACAGGGACGGCGGCACGGGCGGTGTGGCTCCGGAGGGACAGGGCCTGCCCTGCTTGCGCATGAGTTCCACCAGATAGGCCATGACGATCCCGTCTTTGTAGGAAGGCGGCTCGTCCGGCAAGGACGCGGCCGCGCCGTCCGGGGAACTCGCGCCCAGGTCTCCCGCGGCAATGCCGTCGCCGTGCTCCGTTCGGGCCTGCCCGCCCGTGCCGCTTTGTCCGGGAAGGAGCCCGTCCTCGCCGGGCGTGGGCGAAGGTTGCGTTCCGACCCCGTCATCGCCAAGGGGCGTCACCACGATGCCCCGCTGCTGCGCGGCATCGGAGGTCGCGGGAACCAGGGCCAGGATCCAGATCATCCCCAGCATACCGGCCGCCCGGCGAAATCCAGCGAAAAAACGCTTCATGCATCACCCCCGCCCTTCCGGCCGCGGCGCGCGCCACGGTGCCGCCGGGCGACCGCTCCCCGGGTACCAACGACTACCGGCGCGTGCCGAGACCTATCGCTTCCGCATGGTTGAGTTGCACTTCCCCGCAGGTATGCTTCCATACGCCCGTAAACTTGTCTTCACCCGGTGCGTATTCCCTGCCCAGGAGGGAGTGGCTGTGCCCCGCCGCCTGGTTGACAAGGTCGAAACAGGCGCTGTCCAGCGCCACGGGATCCACGGACGCCAGGATACCGATATCCGGCACCAGGGGCGCGTCGCTCCAGGGCACGCAATCGCAGTCGGGCGTGACGTTCAATAAAAAATTGACAAACCCCGTGGTCTTTTCCTTGCCAACCACCGCGCCCAGCGCGTATTCGGCCATGCGCTCGTTGAAGGGACCCGCCTCGGTCTCCCAGTCGATCCAGACGGCTTTGGGCTTGCATACGGTCAGGCACTCGCCGCAACCGATACAGCGGCCCTTGTCGATGCTCGCGACCTTGCGCTCTCCGGTCCCGGCGACGAAGCTGATGGCGCTTTCCGGGCAGCTCGCGATGCAGGCGCCGCAGGCGATGCATGTTTCTTCCTGAACCATGAAACGCGAGGCGTGCTGATCGCACTTTCCCTGCGACGGGGTGCAGCCCATGGCGAGGTTCTTGATGGCGCCGCCGAACCCGGCCACCTCGTGCCCCTTGAAGTGGGAAAGCACGATCATGGACTGGGCCGCCACGATGGCCGAGGCTATTTTAACCGACGCGAAATGTTTTTTGCGGATTGCCACTTCCTCGTAACTGGAACTGCGCAACCCGTCCGCCACGATGAACGGCGCCCCCACGGTGGCGTAGCCGAAACCGTGCTCGATGGCCGTTTCCATATGATCGACCGCGTTGTGACGGCTTCCCTTGTAAAGCGTGTTGCTGTCCGTTATGAACGGCCTGCCGCCGGCGGACTTGACCAGGTCCACGACCTTGCGGACCAGCACGGGGCTTATGAACGTATCGTTCCCCCGTTCGCCCACGTGCACCTTGACGGCCGTCAGGGCATCCTTCGGGATGCGGGTCTCGAAACCCGCCTTGCGGAAAAGGGCGGCGATTTTGGCCAGCTTGTTCTCTTTGGGTCCCCTGGCGCGCAGGTCGGCGAAAAAGACCTGTGCTGGCTCCTGGTCATTGGGGGGAATACGGTCGGAACGTGTTTGCGTCATGGCGATACCTCTGGTACAGGGCAGGATATTTCGCCGCGGCATGGACTGCTTCGCGGCGGTGCGAGTATAGTCGAAAAACAGGCGGGGGACAATGGCGCTCGACAGCATCCGGAGAAAGACCGACCGCGGACGGACCGTCGCCCGGGCAGCGCGGATTTTTGCCATCGCCTGCGCCGTCCTGCTCCTGGTCGCGCCCCAAGCGCCGGCGGCGAGTGAAAAAATGTCCCTTCGCTACCTCAGGGGCGTTTACGTCCTCCGGAACCTGAACCCCGACGGCGACCGGCCGGGCGTCACCGTTCCCCGCCAGGTGCGGACCCATGACACCACCAGCGCTCTGCTGGCCCACCCGGACAAGACATTCGTGCTGGAATCCGTGGCGCGGGATCTCACGGCCGCGATGAAAACGGGCAAATTTCCGGAATCGGGCTATTACGCCGCCCAAGCCCTCGCAATGCTCGGCAAACACGCGGAGGCCGCGGCCGCGATGCAGTCATACCTCGCGGCGGCTTCCTTCCGGGAGGACGAGTATCTCTTTCTCGTCCGCGAACTCCATGCGGCGGCGGCGTATGCCGAGGTCATCACCGCGGCCAGGGAATGGCAGGCCCGCGCCGCCGATTCCGGCCACCTCTGCTCCGAGGAACGCCTCGCCTACGCCTGGGGCAGCTTCCAGGCTCGCGGGATGTACCGCGAGGCCATGGAAGAGGTGCTTTCCGATCCCTGCGCTTCCTGGCGCGGCCAGGTTTTTTTCGCCAAGTCCAGCCTTGATCTTGGCGACGCCGAGGGCGCTTACGCGCGCGTCCGATCAATTGCCGAACGATTTCCGGACAAACGCAGCGAAATAGAAACGCTCTGGGACAG